>CANFZJ010000166.1 GCA_947451445.1 Comamonadaceae bacterium | reverse complement strand
GGTGTTGGTCGAGCAGCCGTATGGGGATAGCGTATGGCGCTGGTTTTTGTCCATGCGTTGGTTTGCTGCCGCTGCGGCGGCCACCGTGGTGTTTATTGTGTTTGTTACGTTTTCGGTTCGACGCAGCCTGCGCGCACGCGAGGCTGCGGACGCGCAACTGACGGCGGCTCGCCTGGACCTGGTGCGCCGTGAGTACGAGTTGCGGGTGCTGCTCAAGAGCGTACAAGAACTGATCTTTCGCACCGATGCCAATGGTGCGCTCACCTTCGTCAACGACAGCTGGGAGACTTTGCGCGGGCAAAGTACGGGCGATGCGCTGGGCCACACCCTGGTGGAGTTTGTCGACCCTGCGGACCAAGATGCCTTGGCGCAGCTGTTTGGCACGCAGGGGGGGGCTGGCGTGCGCAGAGTGACTGTGCACCTGCGATCCATCAAAGGGGAGTTGCACCGCTTCGATATCACCTTGGTGCCTCTGCGCGACGGCAGCGGCGTCATCGGTTTTGCGGGGAGTGCGGTGGACGTGACCGAGCGCTTTGCCGCCCAGCAGGCGCTGCAACACCAGCTCACCTTTGCTGCATCGTTGCTGGAGATCAGCCCCACGCCGGTCGCCACTACCAACTCAAGAGGGCAGTACACAAGCGTTAACCGGGCCTGGGAAGACTTTATGGGCGTCAGCCGCGACCATGTATTGGGGCGGCGCGGGGTATCGTTTTTGTCGGTGGTGGACGCCGATCAGCACAGCCAGAGCGATGCCCAGCTGTGGCGTACCGGTGGCACGCTGCGCTACGAGCTCAAGCTCACGCACGGCGATGGCTCGCGGCGCGACGTGGTGGTCACCAAGGTGCTGGTGCCGGGCGAAGCCTTAGGTGCCAGCCTGCTCAGCAGCATGATGGACGTAAGCGAGTTCCGCGCGGCCCAGCGCGCCATTGAAGATGCCCGTGCCGCCGCCGAAGACGCGTCCAGCGCCAAATCAGAGTTCATTGCCAACATCAGCCACGAGTTGCGTACGCCCTTGCAGTCCATACTGGGGTTTTCCGAGCTCGGCATGCTGCGGGGGCGCGAACAGCCCAAACTGCAAAGCATGTTTACCGACATCCATGCCTCGGGTGGGCGCATGCTGGCCTTGGTCAATGATCTGCTGGACGTGTCCAAGATTGAAAGCGCGGTCGGAGCCATCAACCTGGAGCGTGCCGATCTGCGCGGCCTGGTTCATAGCGTGCTGCACGAGCTGAGTCCGCTGATGGACGCCAAACACATCCAACTGGTTTGTGATCTCGGCAAACAACCGCTGATCGCCAAGGTAGACCCGGTGCGCTTCCAACAGGTGGTGCGCAACATCGCGGCCAATGCCATCAAGGTGTCGCCTATCGCAGGCGAGATCGCCGTACAGGCCCACATCACTGCCGACCGGCGTATCTGGATAGGCGTGCGCGACCACGGAACTGGCATTCCTACTGGCGAGCTGGAGAAGATATTTGAAGCCTTTGTGCAGTCCAGCAGCAGCAAAGACGGGTCTGGTGGCACCGGTCTGGGGCTGGCGATCTGCAAAAAAATCATTGACGCACACAGCGGCAGCATCAAGGCCGAAAACGCGCCCGATGGCGGGGCCGTTTTCAGCATCTACCTGCCTGCACGGCAGAATCTGACGGCGGATACCGTCTTTTAGCGGGTGTGTTTTTTGCTATTTAAAAGATAGCTGCCAGTGCAGGTACCTTGTGCGCTAACGGCCTAAATCATGCAAACATTCCATCCGCCCGCAGCTGCAGCACCCGGTCCGCCCGCGCTGCTGCTGCCTGCGAATGGGTGACCAGCACCAGCGCTGCGCCTTGGGCGCGGGTTTGGGCCAGCAGGGCGTCCATCACTTTGGCGGCGGTGGTCGGGTCCAGGTTGCCGGTGGGCTCGTCGGCCAGCAGCAAAGCGGGGCGGTGCACCAGGGCGCGGGCGATGGCGACGCGCTGTAGCTGGCCGCCACTGAGCTGTTGCGGCAGGCGCGCGCCCAAACCTTCCAGCCCGACGGCAGCCAGCAGGGTGTGCACCCGGGCGTCGTCTTGTTGCCCCAGCAGCATCAGCGGCAGGGCCACGTTTTGCGCCACGTCCAGGTGCGGCAGCACGTGGAAGGCCTGGAACACAAAGCCGACCTGTTGGCGGCGCAGCAGGGCGCGTTGGTTGTCGTCCAGCCCGCCCAGGTCTACGCCACCGATGCGCACCCTGCCGCTGTCCCAGCTGTCCAGCCCGGCCATGCAGTTCAGCAGGGTGGACTTGCCCACGCCCGATTCCCCCACGATAGCGACGAATTCGCCGGGGGCCACTTGCAGCGACACGTGGGCGAAGACGCTGCTGTCGGCGTAGCGTTTGCTTAAATTTTCAACGACCAGGCTCATGGGCACTCCTATCAATCCAATTGTCGGGCGCATAGCTTCGTTGCGCGGTGCTCGAAATCCTCGGAGTTTTTGGGGTCAGAGCCCAAATTCGCAAAGCCTTCGGCTTGCCCGAAGGGTGTGGTGCGATGCACCACGGCGAAATTGGTGTCTGACCCCAATAACTCCTGCGCTCCGTGCGCCTCACTCTGCATCCCGAAAATTGAATTGATAGAAGTGCCCTCATGCAATTTTGTCCACGATGGCCAGCACTTGCTGCAGCGCGTCGGGCGCGTCGCAGGGCACGGCTTGGCGCTCTGGCATGCTGCGCAGCCAGGTGATTTGCCGCTTGGCGAGCTGGCGGGTGGCGAAGATGCCTTTGTCGCGCAGCTCGGCCATCGGCGAAGTGCCGTCCAGTGCCTCCCATGCTTGCCGGTAGCCCACGCAGCGCATGCTGGGCAGGTCCAGGTGCAGGTCGCCCCGGGCGCGCAGGCTGGCCACCTCGTCCATGAAGCCGCCCGCCAGCATCTGGTCGAAGCGCAGGGCGATGCGGGCGTGCAGCCAGGCGCGGTCGGCGGGTTCTAAGGAAATAAGGGTTGTAGCGCCCGTCCTGTCTGCGCGGGCAGCTGCGTTTTTTGTAGCATGGAAGTGCGACAAGGGCAGGCCGGAGGCGCGGTACACCTCCAGCGCGCGCTGGATGCGCTGGCCGTCCATGGGCTGCAGGCGGGCGGCGGTGGCCGGGTCTACCTGGGCCAGCTGGGCGTGCAGCGCGGGCCAGCCCTGGGCGGCGGCTTCGGCCTCTAATTCGGCGCGGATAGCCGGGTGGGCGCTGGGCATGGGGTCGATGCCGTCAAACAAGGCCTTGAAGTACAGCATGGTGCCGCCGACCAGCAGCGGCAGGCGGCCCCGGGCGGTGATGTCATGGAGTAGCCGCTCGGCGTCCGCCACAAATTCGGCGGCGCTGTAGGCCAGCATGGGGTCGCGGATGTTGATGAGGTGGTGCGGCACCTGGGCCAGCTCTTGCGGCGTGGGCTTGGCGGTGCCGATGTCCATGCCGCGGTAGACCAGGGCCGAATCGACGCTGATGATCTCGACCGGCCAGCGCTGTCTTAAATGGGACGCAATGGCTAAGGCGGCGGCGGTTTTGCCGCTGGCGGTGGGCCCGGCAATGGCGATGCATGTGGGCAGGCGGGGCAGGCTCATCGCTGTGGCTCCCCGTACTTTTGCACCAGCGTCCAGGCCGCCAACGCGATGCCTACGCTCCAGAACCACACGCCGTTGGTCAGCGGGAAGACCGTGCCGTCCATGCGCCCGCCCAGCCAGTGGCCCACGCCGAACGCGGCCAGCATCATGCAAAACCCGCTCCAGGCCGATGCCGCGCCCGCTGCCTGCGGAAACGGCCCCACTGCGCCGCTCTGGCCGCAGGGCTGGTGGATGCCGTGGGCCAGCGCCACCAGCCAGAACGGCAGGATGATGGCCGCCGGGCTGTGCCACCCCCCTAGCGCCAGCAGGCCCACCAGCGTGCCGCCGGTCAACGACACGGCCCCGGCAATCGCCACTGTGCGGCGCAGCCCGAACCGGGCCAGCAGGCGGCGGCAGGCGAACGTGCCCAGCAGGTACGCAAAAGCGAAGGAAAACATCACCAGCCCATAGGCCGTCTTGCCCATGCCCAGCACCTGGATGAAGATGAACGACGAGGCTGCCAACACGGTAAACAGCACGCTGTACGAGGCGGTGGTCAGCAGCGCAAACGCCCAGAACGTGGGGTTGCGCAGGATCTGCGCCCAGGTGGACAACAGCACGCTGGGGTGCAGGGCGCGCGGGTTCTTGTGCGGAACGGTCTCGGTAAAGCGCAGCGCCACCAGCGCCAGCGTGGCCGCGCCAAACACCGCCAGCGCCAGCAGTGCCACCCGCCAGTTGAACAGGTCGGACAGCAGTCCGCCCAGCGGGGCGCAGGTGCAGGCAATCACCGCCAACCCGGACAAGCCCTTGGACATGACTTGCGCACCTTGCTGGGGGGTGTACAGGTCGCGCACCAGCGCGCGGGCACACATCACCACCGCGCCCATCGCCGCCCCCTGCACGGTGCGCCACAGCACCAGCAGCGCTATCGACGGCGCCAGCGTGCTGCCCACGGCCGCCAGGGTGTACAGGGCCAGGCCCCACAGCAGGATGGGGCGGCGGCCGAAGCGGTCCGACAGCGGCCCCCACACCAGCTGCGAGCTGCCAAATGCCAGCAGCAGCGCGCTCAAGGTGCGCTGTGCCTGGGCCATGGGCGCGGCCAGGTCGGCGGTCAGCCCAGGCAGGGCGGGCAGGTACAGGTCGGTGGTGACAGGCTGGATGCCCAGCGTCAGCGCCATGAACAGCACCACCAGGCCAGGCGGCATGGTGGTGGGGGCGGTGGAGGGAGAGCTTGCGATGGAGGGCATATTTTTAGGGGGCACACAGGCCGACCTGGGGCTGGCCCCGGCGGCCACAGGGGGTTGGAGCGCTGGAGGCTGGTTGACTGGCGGGTGTCGGCGTGCCGTTCTCGTCCATGTGCACCGCCACGGTGTTCCAGCTGCGGATGCCGCGCTTGTCCACGGTCAGCCGCAGCAGCCAGCCGACCTTGGCGGCGGGCAGCTCGAAGCCGTCAAACACCAGGTTGCCCAGGCTCCAGATGACGGGCTTGCCCAGCACCATGTCGGCCCCTTGCGTGACGTGCGGGTGGCTGCCCACCACGGCGTCGGCCCCGGCCTGCACCATCAACCGGGCCAGGTCGCGCTGGCGCTGGCTGGGCGCGGGTTCGCGCTCCCAGCCCCAGTGCATGAAGGGGATCACCACGTCGGCCCCGGCGGCACGGGCGGCGCGGATGTCGGCCACCACCAGGCTGTCTTCGCTCCAGGCCACGCCGGGCCAGGTGGCCCCGGCCTCGAAGGACCGGGGTTTGAATTCGTCGTAGCCCAGCACCGCGATGCGCAGGCCGTTCTTTGCGATCCAGTAGGGCTTATGCGCTTCGCGCAGGTTGGCCCCGCCGCCAAAGCTGGCAATGCCCGCGCCTTGCAGGTGGCCCAGCGTCTCCATGAACGCGTCGCGGCCATAGTCGCCGCTGTGGTTGTTGGCCACCGACATGGCGTGGAACCGGCCCTTGAGCACGAGCGCGGTGTTCGGTTGGGCACGGAAGGTGTAGATCTTGTTGTCCAGCGGCGTGCCGGTGGTGCTGCGGGCAATCGACGTTTCCAGGTTGCCAATGGCCACGTCGGCGGCTTGCAGCAGGGGGGCGATGCCGGCCAGCGGGTCGCCGCCCGCGGCGATCAGGCGGCCCGGGCCGTCGTCCAGCATCACGTCGCCGCCGAACAGCAGCTCGACTTTGGGCTGGGCTTGGGCGAGCAGGCTGGTGCAGGCCAGCAAGGTAGCGAGGAGGATGTGTTTCATTTGCGCAGCCCGCACCAGTATTGCAACTCGCCGTCGCGGATGGGTTCGTAGACGCGCTGCAGGCCAGTGAAGCCGTACTTGCCCTGCGCAGGGGGCGGCGGGTACAGGTAGTCGGCCTGGTGCAGCAGCGTGGCGCCCTGGGGGGCGTCGCGGTCGGCGTAGGTGTAGAGCTTGATGGCGGCCAGGCCGGGTGGCGTGCGCTCGAAAACGGCGCGGAATAGGAAGTAGCTGCCGATGGCGGTGGGCGCCGCGTCAAAGGCGACGGTGCTGGCGCGGATGGTCTGCGTGTCGCCGCCGTAGCTGATGTGGCAGTCCACGGATGCGGCGTGGGCCAGGTTGCAGCCCAGGAGCAGCAGGGCAAGGGCGGTTTTCATTTAGCGGCCACGCATGAATAAAGCATCGAGTTCCTTGACGGTGATTTGCCGCCACGTGGGCCGGCCGTGGTTGCACTGGTCGGAGCGGTCGGTGGTTTCCATTTGGCGCAGCAGGCCGTTCATTTCGTCCACGGTCAGGCGGCGGTTGGCGCGCACCGCACCGTGGCAGGCCATGGTGCCCAGCAGCTCGTTTTGGGCGCGCTGGATGACGGTGCTGGCGTCATGTTGCGCCAGCTCGGCCAGCACGCTGCGGGCCAGTTCGGTGGCGTCGCCCTGCACCAGGGTGGTGGGCACGGCGCGCACGGCCAGGGTTTTGGGCGAGAACGGGGTCACTTCCAGCCCTAGCGTGGCCAGGGTGTCGAAATGGGCCTCGGCGGTGGCGACCTCTTGCGGCGTGGCGGCGAAGGTGACGGGGATCAGCAGCGGCTGGCTGCTGATGCGTGCCTGATCCGTATTCGCCAACTGGGTTTTCAGCCGCTCGTAAACGATGCGTTCGTGCGCCGCGTGCATGTCCACGATGACCAGGCCCTGGGCGTTTTCGGCCAGGATGTAGATGCCCTGCAGCTGGGCGATGGCGCGGCCCAGGGGCCAGGTTTCGGCCGAGGGCGCAGGCAGGACGGGTGCAAGGGCGGGTGCGGCTTTGACAGGCCACATCGCCTCCATGTCCGACACGCGGTGCGCTGCCGGGGCGGTGAACGGCGTGTAAAAAGGCGCCGGGGCAGGTGCTATGAATTGCATAGCTGCTTGCGCAGGTAGTGTCTGCGCTAGCGGCTTTATTTGTTCAAAAATCTCGGGCGTGGTGGGGGCGAGCGCCGCCGCAGCGCGGGGCAGTGCCAGCGCCGCGTCCACGGCCCGCCGCACGGCCTGGTGTACCTCGCGGCTGTCACGAAAGCGCACTTCGATCTTGGTCGGGTGTACGTTCACAT
>CANFZJ010000165.1 GCA_947451445.1 Comamonadaceae bacterium | reverse complement strand
CGCGAAGGCGACAAGCTGATTGCCGTGCTGAAGAACGAGTACACCGAAGCGCTGGAAGAGCGCGCCGTGGACCAGGTAGTGGTCGAGAACGGCATTCTGCCGAATGATGGCCTGTACTGGCAGCTCAAACCCCTGTCGATGAACAAGGGCCAGACCGATATCGAAGCGCTGTACGACGCACTGCCCCAGCCTGGTTTGAGCCAAACCACCGGCAACGGCAACTTCCTGCTGTACCGCGTGGGCGACTGCGTGTCGATGCACAACATCCACGCCGCCATCTACGACGCACTGCGCCTGTGCAAGGACTTTTAAGATGCTGCCGCACCTTGTAAGCACCATCTTCTGGCTGGCAGTCCTGGGCTTGGCCTGGGGCATGGCCCGCCGGGCGGTTATATGGAAAACAGGCCGTTCACGCAGCGTGGATCTGCGTGGGCTGCTACAAATACCGAAGCGTTACTTTG
Organism: Comamonadaceae bacterium; assembly: GCA_947451445.1. GTDB lineage: Bacteria > Pseudomonadota > Gammaproteobacteria > Burkholderiales > Burkholderiaceae_C > Rhodoferax_B. Next base: position 6,649 of record CANFZJ010000165.1, on the reverse strand, counting down.
TGGACCTGCACGACGTGGTGGCGCGCGAGCCCTTCGTCGCCCGGGCCCATGTGGGCGTGGCGGGCGGCGCGATTCTGGCGCTGGCGCTGGTGGCGCTGAACTACGGCCTGGGCCTGTACTGGCCGCTGCTGGACGGCATTTTGCTGCTGGCCGGGTTGATGATGTTGGCCGGTTCCATCGCCATGGCATCGCGTCGCCGCAATGCCCCGGCCCGCCTGTCCAAAGGGCCGTGGAGCCGTCTGCCCTACTCGCTGATGCTGTTTGCAGTAGCCGTAGCGTTGGTCGGTGCGGTGGCACTCACCGGTACGGCGTTTGCCCCCTGGTTGGCGGGCTTGATCAGCCTGGCATTTGCCGCAGGCGCTGCGGAGCTGGCGTTTGGCATCGGCCTGGGCGGCCCCATGAAACATGCGGTGGCTGGCCTGCTGCACCTGGGGCTGCATCCCCGGCCCGAGCGCTTTGGTGACAAGCGCTTCGCCACCGCCTTGCAGCCGCTGAAACTCACTCCCGAAGACATGGGTGTCGGCAAGCCTGCCGACTTCGCCTGGAACAAGCTGCTGTCCTTCGATGCCTGCGTGCAGTGCGGCAAGTGCGAAGCCGCCTGTCCCGCGTTTGCCGCTGGCCAGCCGCTGAACCCCAAGAAGCTGATCCAGGACCTGGTGGTCGGCATGAGCGCCAAATCGGACGCGCACTACGCTGGCAGCCCCTACCCCGGCCAAAAAGTAGGCGAGCATGCGGGTGCCCCCCATCTGCCCATCGTCAACGGTCTGATCAACGCCGACACGCTCTGGTCTTGCACCACCTGCCGCGCCTGCGTGCAAGAGTGCCCCATGCTGATCGAGCACGTGGATGCCATCGTGGACATGCGCCGCCACATCACCCTGGTGACCGGCGTGGTGCCCAACAAGGGCGGTGAAGCGCTGGAACAGCTGCGCGACACCGACACCGTGGGCGGCTTTCCGCTGACCGCGCGCCACCACTGGGCAGCGGATTTGAACCTGCCGGTACTGGAGGCTGACGGCCAAACCGACTGGCTGGTGCTAGTGGGCGAAGGCGGCTTCGACATGCGCTACCAGCGCACGCTGCGCGCCTTCATCAAAACGCTACAAAAAGCAGAGCTGAAGATCGCCATCCTGGGCGCGGCAGAGACCGATTGCGGCGACTTGGCACGGCGTTTGGGCGACGAGGCGGGTTTCCAACGCCTGTCCAAACAGCTCATCGCCACGCTCAAAACGCGCAAGTTCCAGCACATCGTCACCCCGGACCCGCACATCTTCCATTCGCTGAAGAACGAGTTCCCAGCCATGGGTGGCAGCTTCGACGTGTGGCACCACACCCAGCTGCTGGCCGACTTGCTGGCCAAGCAGACCCTAAAACCCACCCGCGCAGGCAGCCTGGAGGCCGTGACCTACCACGACCCCTGCTACCTGGGCCGCTATGGCCGTGAAGTGGATGCGCCGCGTGCCGTGCTCAAGGGCATTGGCATCAAAGTGGTGGAGATGGAACGCAGCCGTGAACGCGGTCGCTGCTGTGGCGGCGGTGGCGGCGCGCCGTTCACCGACATCCCCGGCACCACCCGCATCCCCGACATCCGCATGGCCGATGCCAAAAGCACCGGCGCAGGCGTGGTGGCTGTAGCCTGCCCCAACTGCACCGCCATGCTGGAAGGCGTGGTGGGCCCCCGGCCCGAAGTGCTGGACATTGCCGAACTGCTGGCCCATTCCCTGGAGGTGGTATGAGCAACATCCGCCGCATTGACCCGCGCCGCCCCGCCATCACCACGCCCGCCGGGCTGCGCCGCATCGTGCTGGGCAGCAGCGAAGGTGAGCGCTTATCTGCCCGCAGCGCCCATGCAAGCGCCGCCAAACCCGTGCGCAGCCAAGGCCCCTTTACCCAAGTGACCCTGGTCGCCACCCTGGCCCAGCGCGGTGCCGTCAGCGACGCCGCCCGCGAAGCCGTAGCCGCCGCCGCCATCTTGGCCAGTGCCGACACCGAGGTGGTACTGGCCGTGCTGGGGGCCTGCCAGGACGACGCCGCCACCTTGGGCGCAGACCGGCTGCTGGTGCTGGAAGATTTCGACCCCAACCGCTACCAGCCCACGGCGCTTACGCAATGGCTGCGCGGCTTGCAGGCCGATTTAGCCCCGCAAGCCTTGCTGATGGCCGATAGTGGTGCAGACGGCCAGTTGGGCCGCCGCTTGGCGCTCGATGCCGGCCTCACGCTCGCCTGCGGCATAGTCGAACTGGGCCGCGACAGCCTGCGCGTACCCGCCCGTGCCGGACACGACTGGCTGCGCCCCCACGCACAAGTCATGCTACTGGCCAAAGGCGTAGCCAGTACCGCCCTGCCTTTCGTCGGTCTGGGCCAGCGCAGCACCGCACCCGCGCTGCCTTTAGTCGCCGAAACTGGGCTGGAAGACCTGGGCGTACAGCCCGGCAACCCGCAAACCCTGGCGCTGGAAGAGGCCGACTTCATCCTGGCTGCAGGCAATGGCGTGACCGACGTACCGCTGTTCCAGACCCTGGCCCGCGAAGTAGGTGCCGCCGTGGGCGCATCGCGCGTGGCGGTGGACGATGGCCGGTTTGCCCGCACCCAGCAGGTGGGTGCCACCGGCAAAACCGTCACCGCCTCGGGCTACCTGGCCCTGGGTATTTCGGGCGCGGTGCAGCATTTGCAGGGCATCAAGGACTGCCGCCATGTGATTGCGGTGAACCTGGACGCCTCCGCCCCCATCGCCCGCCGCGCCGACCTGACCGTGGTGGAAGACAGCGCCGCGCTGATGCAGGCGCTGCTGGCACTGGTGCAGAAGGAGAAAGCATGACGACTTCCATCACCGTACTGGTTGCCGCCCGCAGCCACCCGGCCAGCGGCCGCGCCACCCGCAGCCGGGCCGACGCCACCGCTGTCACCCTGGCCTTGGGGCTGGCCGCCCCGCTGCGCCTGCTCACCGCAGGCGACATGTCCGACAGTGTGGCCCGCGACTATCTGGCGCTGGGCGCACCGCTGCTGGAAATACTGGACAGCCCACCCGACGCCGACCCGCTGGACAGCCTGCTGCCCGCCTTACAAGACGTGCCCTGGGTGCTCACTGGCACCCGCAGCGCGGCAGAATTCGGCTCCGGCCTGTTGCCCTACGCCCTGGCCGCCCGCCTGGGCCGCCCACTGGTGTCCGACGTGCTGGCGGTACAAATCGACGGCAGCGTGTGGACGGTCACCCAGGCCCTGCCCAAAGGCGCACGGCGGCAACTGCGCCTGCGCGCCCCGGCGGTGCTGGCCGTCAGCGCGGCAGCACCGGTCACGCTGCGCCATGCACTGGCCGATGCCATGGCAGGTCGCATCGTCCACAGTGCCGCACAGACCACGTCGCCCGCCCCCGCACCCGGCCAGCAAGTCCCCAGCAGCAAGCGCCGCGCCGTATTACAAGCCCGCGTCCAGCAAAGCGGCCACGCCCGTATGCTGGGTGCTATCGACTCGCCTTCCACCGGCGGCGCTGTGCTGGCCACCGGCAGCCCCGCAGACAAAGCGCAGGCGGTACTCGCCTACCTGCGCGCCCATTCTCTTGTGACATTTTGAGGAGACGCCCATGACCATTTCTGCACAAACCCTCTTGACCCGTGAACTGCTGGCCCGACGCAAACCCGGCTACAGCCTGGAAGCACCGTTCTACCTGAGCGACACCATCCTGCAAACCGACATGGAGCACATCTTCGGCAAGCACTGGATCTTCGTGGCGGTCGAGCCGCAGGTGCCCGAGGCGGGTGACTACATCACCGTGGACTTTGGCAAGCACTCCATCCTGATCGTGCGCGACGACGACATGCAAATCCAAGCCTTCCACAATGTCTGCCGCCACCGGGGCTCGCGCCTGTGCGCCACCCAGCAGGGCGTGGTGGGCAACATCGTCTGCCCCTACCACCAGTGGACCTACGACCTGGAAGGCAAGCTGATCCACGCCAAGCACATGGGCGACGACTTCAACCCCAAGGGCCTGGGCTTGAAACCCGTGCACATCCGCAGCCTGGCGGGCTTGCTGTTCATCTGCCTGGCCAAAGAGCCGCCGCAAGACTTTGAGCAAATGGTGGCCGAGATGACGCCCTACCTGGCACCGCACAAACTCAGTGAATGCAAGGTAGCCGCGCAGGTGGACATCGTGGAAGACTGCAACTGGAAGCTCACCATGGAGAACAACCGCGAGTGCTACCACTGCGTGAGCAACCACCCTGAGCTGACCATCTCCCTGTACGAATACGGCTTTGGCTACCAGCCTAGCGAAGAAAACAAGGCCGACCTGCAGCGCTTCCAGGACATCATGGCCGCCAACCATGAACGCTGGGAGGGCATGGGCCTGCCGTCCAAAGAGATCGACACGCTGGACAACCGCGTCACTGGCTTTCGCACCCAGCGCCTGCCCATCGACCGCAGCGGCCAGTCGCAAACCCTGAACACCGAGGCGGCGTCCAAGAAATTGCTAGCAGACTTCGTAGACCCGGCGCTTGGTGGACTGTCTTTCTGGACCCAACCCAACTCCTGGCACCACTTTATGAGCGACCACATCGTCAGCTTCACCGTGTTGCCCATCAGCGCCACCAAAACCATGGTGCGCACCACCTGGTGCGTGCACAAAGACGCGGTAGAAGGCGTGGACTACACGGTAGAAAATCTGACCGCCGTGTGGAACGCCACCAACGCCCAAGACCGCCGCCTGGTGGAGGAGTCGCAAATCGGCATCGCCAACGGAGCCTACGAGCCCGGCCCCTACTCGCCGTTTACCGAAGGCCTGGTAGAGAAGTTCTGCAACTGGTACGTGAACCGCCTGAGCACCCTGACGGAATGAGTTTGACCATGACCCACTTCGCCCCCGACTTTGCCGCCCCCGCCTCCCCGCCCTGGTCGTCCGAGCAAGACGAAACCCTGCGCTGCGTACACATCCGCCAGGAAACGCACGATGTGAAAACCTTTGTGCTGGCGGCCGACAACCCACGCAGCTTTCGCTACCTGCCGGGGCAGTTTGTCACCTTTGAGCTAGAGATTGACGGCGCAAAGATCAACCGCTGCTACACCCTCTCCAGCACGCCCACCCGGCCCGACCTGGTGAGTATCACGGTGAAGCGCGTGCCAGGCGGCCCGGTGTCCAACTGGTTGCACGACCACCTGCGCGTCGGCATGGCACTACCGGCCATGGGGCCGTCGGGCGAATTCAGCTGCTTCAAAGTGCCTGCGGCCAAGAGCTACTTGTTTATGTCCGGCGGCAGCGGCGTGACCCCGCTGATGTCCATGACCCGCGCCCTGCACGACCTGGGCAGCGACGCCGACATCGTGTTTGTGCACTGCGCCCGTAGCCCGGCCGACATCCTATTCCATGAAGAGCTGACGCTGATGGCGCGCAACATGCCCCAATTGCGCCTGGCCATGGTGTGCGAACAGCACACCCCCGGCAGCAACTACGCCGGCCACTTGGGCCGCATGGACGCTGCCCGCCTGGCCCACATTGCGCCCGACTTTCTGCAACGCGATGTCTATACCTGCGGCCCGGCACCATTCATGGGCGCGGTACGCACGCTGCTGGACAAAGCTGGTTTTGACATGCTGCGCTACCGGGAAGAAAGTTTCTCTTTTGAATCTCTGGCCCCAGCCACTCCAGATAACACAGATATTCTTAAAACAGAAACTACACCTAGTTACCAAATTCAATTACAGAAAATGGGACAAACGTTTTCTTGCCGTTCCGACCAGCCTATATTACAAGCCGCCGCCGCAGCCGGATTGCGCCTGCCATTCTCTTGCAGCAGTGGTGCATGCGGCACCTGCAAAACAAAAAAAATATCGGGCCAGGTAGAAATAAAACATGCAGGTGGCATTCGCCAGCGCGAAATAGACCAAGGTTGGATTTTGCCCTGCTGCAGCAAGCCGCTGAGTGACATCACGCTGGACAAATGAGCACCAAAGTGTGCACAAGCAGTCGACATCTTATTGAGCACCAGCGTCTAAGCGTTAATACCATCAACCATTTTGGTGCAACACCATAAAATATGGATGTTATCGCCACAAAAATGCAAATTTAATAAAAAATTAGCCATTTAAATGTGGCACGTCGTTTGCTTATAAAAATATATTGCAGCTTAGTTTTGCAGTAACCAACCCCCAGAGACCCGCAATGACAAACCCCAAGATCAGCGTCAAAAATCTGTACAAGATATTCGGCAACAATATCTCAGAAGCCCAAAAGTTACTCAATGAAGGGCGTAGCAAAGACGAGGTTTTTGCCAAAACCGGGCACGTCGTGGGGGTCAACAAGGTCAGCTTCAACGTCATGCCCGGTGAGATTTACGTGCTCATGGGCCTGTCCGGTTCGGGCAAATCGACACTGATCCGGCTCATCAACCGGCTGGTCGAACCATCCTCCGGCTCCATCAACATCGACGGTGAAGACATCGCCAAGCTGCCGCACGACGCACTGGTGCGTTGGCGGCGCAAGCGGGTGGCCATGGTGTTCCAGTCGTTCGCGCTCATGCCGCACCGCAACGTGCTGGACAACACCGCTTTCGGCCTGGAAATGGCGGGCACCGAGCGCAAGGTGCGCGAAGCCCGCGCCATGGACGTGCTGAAACAGGTGGGCCTGCACACCTACGCCGCCAAATACCCGTCGCAGCTG
>CANFZJ010000164.1 GCA_947451445.1 Comamonadaceae bacterium | reverse complement strand
GACCCAGACGGAGCGGGCGCCGCGCCCGTCGAAGCTGTAGGCCTGCGGGGTGATCCAGCTGCCGTGGGTCTGGCGGCCCTCGGCGGGGCTGTCCACGCAGCGCTGGTTTTGCAGCTGTTGGGCCAGCCAGCGTGGCAGTGGGCCGTCGATCTGTAGCTGGGCCAGCAGCGACTGCGGTTCTGCGGTTGGTACCGGGTCGCCCGGCGCGGTGATGTAGTGGCGGTAGCGGTCGGCGCTGGCGATGGTGTCGGCCTGGGCCAGGTCGCCGGCGTGGTCCAGCAGCACCATCCAGCGCAGCGGGCGCAGCACGCCTTCCACGGCGGCGCGCCAGTGTTCCACGCGCACCTCGACCACCTCGGCCAGGAAGCGGTGGCCGATCTTGGCGGCCTGCAGGCGCTGGCGCAGGCGGCGGGCGTCTTCCGGGTGGGGCGGGGTGTTTTGGCCTTCTAGCGCAGATAGCGCCTGCGCTGCCAGCTCTCTTTTTTGTAGCGTGGCGCTGGTCTTGGCTTGCTGGGCGTCTTGCTGGGCCAGCAGGTGGGCCAAGTGGGCGGTCAGGGCTTCGGCGTCGCTTTCTTTGTCCACCAGGGCCAGCAGCTCGGCTTCGCGTTTGGCCAGGGTTTCCAGCGGGATTTCAAAGCCCCGGGTGCTGTCGCGCTGGCTGGCGGCGGCGTCGCGTTCGCGCAGCAGGCGGGCGGTGTCGGCATCGGCCTGGTTGCGTTGCTCTAGTAGTTGTAGCAGTCTTTCGTTGTCAGATGTGCGCTGGGCCGTGTTTTGACTTGCATGCTGGCGCTGGCGGCGTTGCTCGCGGCTGCGCTCGGTCAGCCGGTGGCGTTGGCCCGCCCATTCCAGCACTGGCACCACCTCGGTGGCCAGGCGTTCGTGCTCCTGCACCTTGTGCTGCCAGTTCTGGTAGTTGCTGACGCGGCTTTGCAGCTCGGCCAGCTGGGCCTTGCTGTGGTCCAGCTCGTGGCTGGCCTGTTCCATCTCGCGGGCCAGTTGCTGCTGGTGTTCGCGGGCGGTGTCGTAGTGGCCCAGTACCTCCTGGTCGCCAAACACGTCGAACACCAGGCGCAGCAGTTCGCGGGGGCTGAATTCGCAGAGCCGGTCGGTCTGGCCCTGCTCCAGTGACAGCACTTTGGCAATCGCCGGGGACAGGCCTGCCGCCGACAGCACCCGGCCCCAGGCTTCGATGCCCATCAGGCCCAGGTCTTTGTCGGTTTTTTCGGTCAGTTGTTCGATGCTGACATCGCCCTCCAGCACCATGTAGCGGCGCTGCCAGTCGCCGCCGTTGCGTTCGATGCGGCAGGCCAGCGTCACCTGGTCGCTGTACAGCAGGCGTTTGGCAAACGGGCGGCTGCTGGTTTGGCGGTTTTGCGCTTTGTTGTCCACCACGGCGCGCAGCCAGGCCACATTGGCCCCGGCGTGGCGGGCGTAGGTTTTGAAGTCGCGGGGGGACGAGCATTTCAGCCCCAGCAGGGTGCGCAGCGCGTCCAGCAGGGTGGTTTTGCCCGAGCCATTCGGCCCGGCGATGGTGATGATGCTGGCGTCCAGCGGCAGGCTGACGCGTTGGCAGTAGTCCCAGTGGACCAGCTCCAGGCTTTGCAAATGGAACATGGGGTTACCGAAGATTTGCTATATAAAGAATAGCTACTTGCGCAGGTGGAATGTGCGCTAGGGGCTTGTTTGGCATAAAAATGGAGGCTGGGTCGATGGGCCGCACGCACCCCTTCAAGGATGCGGTGGAACCGGCTCCGCCGGGCCACGCGCATCGCCCCCTGCAAGGGGGTTGGCGGAAAGCGCTTGCGCTGGAGCCTGGGGGTGTTGTTCCTTCACCAGCACGTCGGCCAGGGCACCGTCGAGGATGCGCGGGGCCAGGATGTCGTAGTCCAGCAGCACGTCCAGCAGCGGGCCCTCGGCGATGTCGTCCTGGCGGCGCAGGATGAAGCCGTGGCGCTCCAGCAGCTTCAGGTTGCCGTCGAGGCGGGTCTTTTTGCCCAGCTGCGGGCCGTAGTCTTCCAGCAGGGCTTTGTACGACAGCACCGGGCTCACGTCACGCACGGCGGGCAGCGGCTTGCTGCTGGCGAACATCTCGTTTTGCGGCTCGGCCACCGGGGCGCGGCTGGTTTGGCGTTCGCGCTTGGGCAGGACGATCAGTGCCCACAGCACCACCAGCAGGGCTACGCCGTCGCGGGGCAGGTCCAGGTTGTTGTTGGCATTCAACCCGGCCTCGCCCATCACGCTGGTTTGCGCGGCGGGCAGCAAGGCCAGGCTGACGTGCTCGGCGTAGATGTTGTCCATCCAGCGCAGGCCGATGTCGGCCAGGCGCTGTTCCACCTGGGCAAACATGTCGGTGTTGACCAGGGCTTTGCGCACGCGGGGGTGGCTGCGTGGCAGGCTGCGGCGGGCCAGCAGTTCGGCGACTAACAGGGCAGCTTCGTCCATCAGGGGCTCTCTTCGGTGGGGTGCAGGGTGCCTGCGCTGACCTGGGCCAGCACCGGGTGGTCCAGCGTCAGCAGGTCGGTGCTCCATTCCATGCGCCAGGGTTGGCGGGCCAGGTCGCCGGTGGCACCGGGCAGCTGTACGGCCTGGGCGTCGCCCAGCAGGGGAAGTAATTGGGCTTTGTAGGCGATTTCGGCGTAGGCGGTGGCCAGCGGGTCCGCGCCCAGCAGGGCGTCTACGGCGGTGCGGGGGCCGAGGCTCCAACGGGCCAGCAGGTCGGACAAATCGGCCAGCGCCTGCGGCAGGGCGATGGCGCTGAGTTCGCCTTCGGGGGCGGCCTGGGAGGCGGGCAGCGCGTCGGGCAGGCCCTGGGTGGGGCGGTCGCGTTCAAATTCGGCTTCGGTCACGTCCAGCAGTTCGTGGGGGCTTAACAAGATGGGCGCGACGGGCTGGGCCAGTGCGCCGTGGAGCAGCAGTTCGGGCGCGGCGCAGGTTTGCAGCCAGCGCTTGACGTCGGTGCTGGTGATGCCGGTGGTGCCCAGGGTGACGCGCTGGCGGTCTACCTGCTGCAGCGCGCGGTTGAACTGGCTGGCCATGGCCAGCAGGCGGCTTTGGGCCTGGCCGAGGGCGCGGGCGGCGCGTTCCATGGCGACGTGGCCGTCGGCGTGGTGGATGATGGCGGCGATGGCGGTGGAGGCCTTGTCGATCAGCCGGGCGGCGCGGTCGTAGCGTTTGCGGGCTTCGCGCAGGCGAAATTCGGAGCCGCTGGCGATGGCGTCCTCAAACTCGGCGTGCAGGCGGCCCAGCTGGGCTTGCAGCATCTGCACCTGGGCCGGGTCCAGCGTGCCGAGCTGGTCGGCCCCCACCACTTGGCCGAGCAGGCTGGCCAGGTCGTCGTCGTCCCCGGAGGGCGCGGTGTTCAGCACGCCCAGCACGCCCGACAGCTGCTGCGCCAGCGGCGTGAGGCTGGTGCGGCGCTGGGTTTCGTCCCACAGCAGCAGGCCGGTGTCGCGGAAGCGCTTGAACACCGTCTCCAGCGCTTCGGGGCGCACGGCGTGGAACAACTCGTTCAACTGGTCGCGGTTCAAGCTGGCTTCGCTCTGGCCCAGCAGGCCCATGAAGACCCACAGCCGCAGCCGCACCAGCCCGGCCGGGCCGTGGAACAGGGCGCGCAGGGCGTCGATCAGCGGGCCTTGCGCGTCCAGGCGGTAAGCCAGCAGCGATTCGGCGGCAAAGTCACTGCCATCAGGGTTCGGGCGAAAGTAGTCCGACAGCGTGGTGTCGCTGTCGGCTGGGGTGGTGTCGTCCATCGTCAGAACTGCAGCAGCGCTAACGCGGCGAGGGGGGCGGTTTCAGACCGGAGTACCCGGTTGGCCAGGGTGACGGGGCGGTAGCCACGGGCGAGTGCGGCGTCTTCTTCCGCAGGCCCCAAGCCGCCCTCGGGGCCGCTGAGGAAGTGCAGGGGGCCGTCGGAGGCAGTAGCTTGCAGCAAGGGCAGGCTGCCGGGGCGCAGGGACAGCAGCAAACCGGGCTCGGCGCGGGCCACCCAATCGCCAAAGCTGCGCAGGGGGTACACGTCGGGCACCCGGTTGCGGCCCGATTGCTCGCAGGCGGCCACGCCCACGGCGTGCCAGTGGGCACGCTTTTTGTCGGCCCGTTCGCCGCTCAGGCGCAGCACGCTGCGCTCGGTCATTAGTGGCTGGATGCTGGCCACGCCCAGTTCGGCGGCTTTTTCGACCAGCCAGTCCATGCGGTCATTGGCGGGCATGCCCAGCACCAGGTGCACGGCGCGGGCGGCTTCGCGCTCCACCGGGTCGAACCCGGCCACGGTCACGGCCACGTCGCTGCGGCCCATGCGCTCGATGGTGGCGGCAAACTCGCCGCCCAGGCCGTTGAACAGGGTGATGCTCTGGCCTGGCTGCATGCGCAGTACCTGCACGTGGCGGGCCGCGCCTGCGGGCAGGTCCAGCGTGTTGCCGAGGGCCAGCGGGGTGGGGCAGTAGAAACGGGGCATTACTATTATTTTGATAGCTGCTAGCGCAGGTAGTACCTGCGCTAGAGGCCTTTTTTGCTTACATTCGTCCGTAGGCGAAGCCTGTGGCTGCGGTGGTGCCTTCGATCTCGTCCACCAGCCGCAGCAGCGGTTTCAATTCGCGGTAGCGGCTTGCTGTGGCGCGGATGTAGGCGATGAAGCGGGGGGTATCGGCCAGGTATTTGGGTTTGCCGTCGCGCAGGGTCAGGCGGGCGAAGATGCCGGCGATCTTCAGGTGCCGCTGCAGGCCCATCCATTCCACGCTGCGGTAGAAGGCGCCAAAGTCGTCGCCCACCGGCAGCCCGGCCTTGCGGGCGCGCTCCCAGTAGCGGATGGTGATGTCCAGCACAAAGTCCTCTTCCCAGCTGAGGAAGGCGTCGCGCAGCAGGCTGGCGATGTCGTAGGTGATGGGGCCGTAGAGCGCGTCCTGGAAGTCGAGCACGCCTAGTTTTTCAGAGCCCACCATGAGGTTTCTAGGCATGAAGTCGCGGTGCACGTAGACGCTGGGCATCTCCAGGTTGTTGGCGATGATCTGGCTGAACACGCTGTCCAGTGTGGCGCGCTGCGTATCGGTCAGCGTGACGCCCTTATGCTGGGCGATGTACCAGTCGGGGAACAGATTCAACTCGCGCTGCAGCACGGCGGCGTCATAGGCGGGCAGCACGCCAGGTTGGGATGCCCGCTGCAGGGTGATCAGCGTGTCCACCGCCTGGTGGTACAGGGCCGTATTGGCCAGCGGTACGTCAGGCTGGATGGCGTCCAGCATGGTTTGCGTGCCCAGGTCGCTGAGCAGCATGAAGCCTTGGGGCGGGTCCCAGGCCAGCACGTCGGGCACGCGCAGGCCCGCTTGGGCCAGCAGGGCGGCGATGTCCACGAAGGGTTGGCAGTTTTCCTTGTCCGGCGGGGCGTCCATGACGATGCGGCTGCCGTGGTCGGATTGCAGCCGGAAATAGCGGCGAAACCCGGCATCGGCAGCGGCCAGGCACAGGCTGTCAGGGTGCAGGCCGTGGGCCGGGGCAACTTGCGCCAGCCAGGCGTGGAAGGCGGTGGCACGCTGGGCGTCGGCCCATGTGACGGGGGCGGAAAGGGGGTTGGAGGCAGCGGACACAGGGGTGGGGGTGGGGCTCATGGATAATCATCCATTCTACAAATCCGGGTTGTCTGGATAACCTGTCTGCTGCTGTGTACAACCTTTTCGCCCGCCTGCCCCGCACCCACCGCTTTACCCTGACGCCCGTGGCCTTTGTGGCGATGGCGCTGTTGCCGTATGCGGTGCAGGCACAAGATGCCGAAGCACCGCTCCAGCTGCGCGCCAGCCCGCTGTTGCAAGAGCAGATTCCGCTGGCCATGCGCGAGCAAATGCCTACCTTTTTTACCGGTGACCACATCCTGGGCCGCCCGGACCTGGACGCGGTGATCGACGGCCACGCCATGATGCGCAAGGGCGACATGGTGCTACAGGCCGACCGGGCCACCTATTACCAGCCCGACGATCTGGTCAACGCCACCGGCAACGTGCGCATCAACCGGGCGGGCAACATCTACGAAGGCCCGGCACTGCAGCTCAAGGTGGACGCGTTTGAGGGCTTTTTTACCGAGCCGAAGTACCAGTTTCTGAAAAACGGGGCTTATGGCCAGGCCGACCGGGCCGATTTTGTGGACGACAGCCGCATGGTGCTGCACAACGCCACCTACAGCACCTGCCGCCGCCAGCCCGGCCCCAGCTGGCTGCCCGCCTGGATTTTGCGTGCCGACACCATCCGCATCGACACCGAGGAGGAGATTGGCTCGGCCGAGGGCGCGGTGCTGCGCTTCAAGGACGTGCCGATCATGGCCTTTCCGTCCATGGACTTCCCGCTGTCCGACAAGCGCAAGTCCGGTTTCATGCCGCCCACCATCGGCCTGGACAACATCAACGGCGTCGAACTGACGGTACCGTACTACTGGAACATCGCGCCCAACCGCGACGCCACCTTCTACCCCACGGTGATGAGCAAGCGCGGCGTGGACCTGGGCGGCGAATTTCGCTACCTAGAGCCCGACTACAAAGGCACGCTGCGGGCCGACTACATGCCCAACGACACTTTGCGCCAGCAGTCCCGCTGGGGTTACGCGCTGACGCATACCGGCACGGTGCAGACCGGGCTGTCCGGCGTGGGGGGGCTAGGCTTGAATTTGAACCTGAACCGCGTCAGCGACGACAACTACTGGAGCGATTTTGGCCGCGCCTCCAGCACGCTGACCCAGCGCTTGCTGCCCAACGACGCCACCGTCAGCTGGGCCCGCAACGACCTGTCACTCAGCCTGCGTACCCTGAAGTGGCAGACCCTGCAGGTAGCGGGCTCCACCATCGTGCCGCCCTACGACCGGCTGCCGCAGCTGACGGCCACCTATGCCCGCTACGACCTGGCGGGTGGCGTAGATGCATCGCTGACCGGCGACTACACCGCGTTTTCGGCCGCCCGCGCCCTGACCAACCAGCCCAACGCCAAGCGCAGCTATGCCTTGGCGCAAATCAGCCGCCCCTGGCTTGCGCCGGGTTGGTTTGTCACGCCCAAAGTGCAGCTGCACGCCCGCAGCTACACGTTTGACGCACCGATTTCCACCGGGGCCAGCAGTGCCAGCGTGGCCGTGCCTACGTTCAGCCTGGACAGCGGCCTGGTGTTGGAGCGCGACACCAGCTTCTGGGGCAAGGCCCTGCGCCAGACCCTGGAGCCACGGGCGT
>CANFZJ010000163.1 GCA_947451445.1 Comamonadaceae bacterium | reverse complement strand
TGCCCAAGGCCGAGCTGCACATCCACATTGAAGGCTCGCTGGAGCCCGAGCTGATCTTCGCCCTGGCGCAGCGCAACCGCGTGGCCTTGCCCTATGCCAGCGTCGAAGCCCTGCGCAGCGCCTACGCGTTTACCAACTTGCAGAGCTTTCTGGACATTTACTACGCCGGGGCCAGCGTGTTGCTGACCGAGCAAGACTTTTACGATATGGCGCACGCCTACCTTGCGCGGGCCGCTATAGATAATATAGCGCACGCAGAATTGTTCTTCGACCCGCAAACCCACACCGCGCGCGGCGTGGCGATGGAGGTGGTCATCAATGGCCTGCACCGCGCCTGCGCGGATGCGCAGAAAGAGTGGGGCATCAGCGCCACGCTGATTCTGTGCTTCCTGCGCCACCTGAGCGAAGAAGCGGCGTTTGAAACACTGGAGCAGGCGCTGCCGTTCCAAGACAAATTTATCGGCGTTGGCCTGGATTCGAGCGAACTCGGCCACCCGCCCGAAAAGTTTGCCAAAGTCTTCGCCCAATGCCGCGCCCTGGGCCTGCGCCTGGTGGCCCACGCAGGCGAAGAAGGCCCCCCGGCCTACATCTGGAGCGCGCTGGACGTGCTCAAGGTCGAGCGCATCGACCACGGCGTGCAGTCCACGCAAGACGCCTTGCTGATGCAGCGCCTGGCACGCGACCGCATCCCGCTCACCGTCTGCCCGCTGTCGAACCAAAAGCTGTGCGTCTTCCCCAACCTGGCCGACCACAACCTGGGCCGCCTGCTCGACGCCGGGCTGGTCGCCACCGTCAACTCGGACGACCCGGCCTACTTTGGCGGCTACCTGAACGAGAACTTCACCCAGACCTTCGCCGCCACCGGCCTCAGTGCCCAACACGCCTGGCAGCTGGCGCACAACAGCTTTGAAGCCAGCTTTATCGACGCGGGCCAGAAGCGGGCTTTGCAAGACCGGCTGCAGGCCTGTTTCGAGAGCTTTTAGTGCCCAGTCTGAACCTCGTCGGCGCAGGCCGCGTCGGCCAGACCCTGGCCCGCCTGTGGCAGCGGCAGGGTGCTTTCACCGTGCAAGACCTGCGCACCACCACGCTGCCCAGCGCCCAGGCCGCCTGCGCATCCATCACCGCAGGCCGTGCGGTAAGCAGCCTGCAGGCCATGTTGCCTGCTGACGTGTGGA
Source organism: Comamonadaceae bacterium (assembly GCA_947451445.1). GTDB lineage: Bacteria > Pseudomonadota > Gammaproteobacteria > Burkholderiales > Burkholderiaceae_C > Rhodoferax_B. Next base: position 6,083 of record CANFZJ010000163.1, on the reverse strand, counting down.
TGCTGGCCGTGCCCGACGCGCAGATCGCCGCAGCGGCGCAGGCGCTGGCCGAGGCCCGCAGCAGCGACGCACCCGCCATCGTCTTCCACTGCAGCGGCGCGCTGGCCAGCGACCCACTCAGCCCCCTGGCGGCCCTGGGCTGGCACACCGCCAGCGCCCACTGCATCCTCAGCTTTGCCAATGTGGATGCCGCCGTGGCCCAGTTCCCCGGCACCGCCTGCGCGCTGGAAGGCGACCCACTGGCCTGCGACCTTTTGCGCGCCGCCTTCACCGCCATCGGTGCGCAGTGCTTTGGCGTGCAAAGTGCCGACAAGCTGCTGTACCACGCCGCTGCCGTCTTCGCCACCAACTTCCTGCCCGTGCTGCAAAGCGTGGCCGAAGACGCCTGGCGCGCCACCGGCGTGCCGCCCGAACTCATTCCCCGCCTGCGTGCCAGCCTGCTGGCCAACGCCACCACCAACATCACCCGCCTGGGCCCGGCCGCCGCACTCACCGGCCCCGCCGCCCGCGGCGACACCGCCGCCATCGCCCGCCAGGCCGCCGCCGTCAGCGCGTGGGACGCGGATGCGGGGGCTGCTTACCAGGCGTTGAGTGCGCTGGCGCTGCGCTTGGCGGCGCAGCGGGGGTAAAACTGCTTGCTATTGAATTTATAGCTACCTGCGCTGGTGGAATAAGCGCTAGAGCCTGTTTTTACACAAACATACCGCCCGAGGCCTCGATGCGTTGCGCGTTGACCCAGCCGCTGGCGGGAGACAGCAGCGCGGCAATGGCGCCGCCAATGTCGTCCGGCAAGCCCACCCGGCCCAGTGCGGTTTGCGCGGCGACGAAGCTGTTGAGCTGCGGGTTGTCGCGCACCGCGCCGCCGCCAAAGTCGGTTTCAATGGCCCCCGGGGCCAGCGTGTTCACGGCGATGCCGCGTGCCCCCAGCTCTTTGGCCATGTAGCGCGTCATCACCTCGACGGCCCCCTTCATGGCGGCGTAGGCTGCGTAGCCGGGCAGTGCGAAACGCGTCAGGCCGCTGGAGATGTTGACGATGCGGCCCCCGTCGGCCATCAGCGGCAGCAGCTTTTGCGTCAGAAAAAACACGCCCTTGAAGTGCATGTTGACCAGGTCGTCAAACTGCGCTTCGGTGGTCTCCATCAGACTGGCATGCACGCCCACACCCGCGTTGTTGACCAGGTAGTTAAAGCTGCCCTGTTGCCACGTTGCGCTCAAGGCCGCTTTTATCTGCGCGGCAAAGTCGGCAAAGCTGGCGCTGACCGCCACGTCCAGCGGCAGGGCCACGGCGCGGCGGCCCAGCGCTTCAATCTGCGCCACCACAGCCTGCGCCTCGGCGGCCTGGCTGCGGTAGGTGAGGATGATGTCGGTGCCCTGGGCGGCCAGGTGCAGCGCCGTGCTTTTGCCCAGGCCGCGGCTGCCGCCGGTGATGATGGCGATAGGGGTGGTGGTCGATGTTGTCATGCTGTGCTTCCTTGTCAGCGGGTTGTGAATGGCTGCAAGTTTATTGATGGCTTTGAATTGGATAAATGGCCGTAAACTGATTTAATTGTTCGCCATAATCGAGCAATGATTCCTCTCGACCGCATGCACATCTTCACCCGCGTAGCCGAGCTGGCCAGCTTCACCCAGGCCGCCGACGCGCTGGGTCTGCCCAAGGCCAGCGTGTCCCACGCCGTGCAGCAGCTGGAGGCGGCGCTGGGCACGCGCCTGCTGCACCGCACCACGCGCCGGGTTGCACCCACCCAGGACGGCCAGGTTTTTTACGAACGCTGCAAAGACCTGCTGGCCGACGCGGACGAGCTGCACACCCTGTTCCAGCAGCCCGGCGCGCAGGCGCTGCGCGGGCGGGTGCGCATCGACATGTCCACCAGCATGGCGCGCCATGCCGTCATTCCCCGCCTGCCCGAACTGCTGGCGCTGCACCCGCTGCTGGAGCTGGAGATCAGCAGCACCGAGCGCCGGGTGGACCTGGTACGCGAAGGCTTTGACTGCGTGCTGCGCGCGGGCCCGGTGCTGGACTCCAGCCTGGTCGCCCGCCCCCTGGCCCCCATGCGCATGGCCAACTGCGCCAGCCCCGCCTACCTGCAAGCGCAGGGCACACCGCACACGCTGGCCGACCTGGCCAGCCACCAGCTGGTGCACTACGCCAGCACGCTGGGGGCCAAGCCCGACGGGTTTGAGGTCCTTGCACCAGACGGAAAAACCACCACTGCGCTGCCCATGCCCGGTGCCATCACCGTCAACAACGCCGAGGCCTACATGGCCGCCTGCCTGGCCGGGCTGGGCATCATCCAGGTGCCCGCCGTGGCCGTGCAAGAGCACATCCGCAGCGGCCAACTGGCAGAGCTGCTACCTGCCTACGCCGCACCCCCCATGCCACTCACCCTGCTGTACGCCAACCGCCGCAACCTGTCCCAGCGCGTGCGGGTGGTGATGGACTGGCTGGTGGGGGTCGTGGGCGCGTATGTGCTATTGAATAAATAGCTAGTGACGCAGGTGGAATATGCGCTAGATGTCTATTTAGTGCCTGCAATCCAGCGCCGCCTGCAGCTGCTTCGCGCAGTCCAGCAGCGCTCCGCAGTGGCTGTGCAGGGCAAACTGGATGCAGCGGTCCGTGTAGTCCGCATCCCACAGCAGCCGGTCGGGGTCTACCGCACAGCCTTGACCGGCCATCAGCCATTTGAAGTCCACCTCCAGCAGCAGGCCGCTGGCGTTGTTGGGCTGGGTGTGCATAAGACCTCCGCGAACGTGTGCCCTCACTGTAGGCCGGGTTAGGCGCGGTAAAACGGCGAAGTAGGGTGCTAATCCAGGGCTTGAATTGGCGCGCTGAAGCCCCGCATTCCCCGTCTTTGGCCGCCGTCTGGGCGCGGGACAATGCCTGCACCATGTCTGTGAAACTAGCCGTCTGCCTGCTGCTCGGCGCCTTGCCCGCGCTAGCCCAACCGCCGCAATTACCCCCGCGCAACCTGGTGGTCGAGCTGCGCCAGGTGGAAGACACCCAGCCCGGCACCCTCAGCACCCAGCCCGCCACCGCACTGCTGCAGCCCCAACAGGTGCTGGTGCGCAACGGCGAAAAGGCCAGCCTGCGCATGGGCCAGAGCCAGCCCATCCGCTGGGTCCAGGCTGTGGCGGGCGACCAGGCGGCCAGCCAGGGCGGGGTAGCCTATGGCCTGGTGTGGATACAGTCTGGCCAGGCCCTGGCGGTGCAGCCGCGCTGGCCCGGTGGCAAGCAGCCCGCCAGCGTACAGATGGACATGCAATCTGCCAGCGTAGCCGCCCCCACCGGCAACGCCGAGCTGCCCGCCCAGCAACGCAGCCAGGCCAGCAGCACCGTCAGCGCGCCGCTGGGCCAGTGGGTCACCATCGCCGCCACCGGCGGCCAGGCCGCCAGCCACACCTACAGCAGCGAGGCGGCGGTGGATGTGCGGCGGCTGCTGCAAATACGGGTGTCGGCACCCTGAGCCGGTTGCACTGTTACGCCGGTATGCCGTTATTTCGCCTTGCCGTGGCTATGTTTTGCGCTTCCTTTGCCACTCCCGCCAGATGGCTGGGGGGCGTCCCGTCGGTGTTGTTTTTGTGCAGCTGGGCCGCCGGACCGGTCAGCGCTGAACCCGCCCGCTACACCATCGACCCGGCGCGCACCGTCACCCGCTACGACCTGGGCAGCCTGCAAAGCGGTACGTTTGACCGGCATACGGGCAGCATCCTGCTGGACTGGCAGGCCCAAACCGGCAGCGTGGATGTGGGTATTGAATCCGCCTCGGTGCGCTCCGGCGTGGCGTTGATGGACTACGTGCTGCAAGGTGCCGAGGTGTTCAACGTGCAGCAGCACCCCCGCATCCGCTTCCTGGGCGACCAGTTTTTGTTCACCGGCGACCGCCTCAACGCCGTGGCGGGCCAGCTGACTTTGCTGGGCAAAACCATGCCTGTGCTGCTGCAAGTCAGCCAATTTGCCTGCCACACGCCGGTGCTGCCCGAGACCGGGCCCGAGGTGTGCAGCGGCCAGTTTGACACCACCATTGACCGCACCGACTTTGGCCTGGACATCGGGGTCAGCCTGGGCGTGCCAAAGGCCGTACACCTGCAAGTGCAGGTATACGCGGTACGCCAGCCGGGTGCAGATGGGCTTGTGGATAAATAAAGCCAAAAATGCCTGTCGCGCCCGTTCCATCTGCGCGGGTAGCTATGGTTTTGGTAGCGCTTGCATTCCTTGTGGTTGTGGCACGCTGAAGGCGCTTGCTTCTGTGAAGCACTTCCGGTTAGGCTGGCTGGCATATGCCATCGCACTGCAATAATTATTCTGTATGGCCCGTCAATGCGGATGCGAGGGTGCTGTCGTGGTGGCGGGCACTGTGCGCGATGGCTGCGCTGAACGTTTGCCTATGGCTGGCCGTACTCAACCTGGGGTCGGTCAGCAGCGGCCACGGGCGTCTGCAGCTGGCCTTGTCTGGCGTGTACGTGCTGGTGTGCGCCTACCGCTCTGTGTTTCCCCGGGTGGACCTTGAGCGGCTGGTGGTGGTGGACACGCGTCTGTCCAGCATCTTTTTAGGCCGTGCGGCAGCCACGGTTGCCGAGATCTGCTTTGCGTTGCAGCTGGGGTTGCTAGTCCATCAACTAGGCGTGCATGCCGGCCTGCCGTGGGTGCAATTGGCCGCGTGGGGGATTCCGATGTTTATGGTGGTGGCCCAGGGTTTCTGCTGGCACAGCGTGTTGACGCTGAACCACATCACCCAGGCCGTCGAGTCCATGCTCTGGGCGGCGGGCTTTTCCTGGATGGCAGCCTTGCTGGGGGTCATTGCCTTGGACAGCCGTGGGTGGGTTGCTGCGTTGGCCCTCTTCGGCATCGTGGGCGCGATGTCTTTTGTGCTGTACGTGCTGTGCGTGGACGTGCCGATGTACTGGCGCCGTTACCAGTACGGTCGGGCGCACGGGCAGACCTATATGCGCCTGGACCAGGGTGCGCGCGACGCCTGGCACCGCCGCGTGCAAAGCGGCAACTGGGCCGCGTGGAAGGCCGACGCCCTGTGGCTGACGCCCTATTTCAGCTTCGGCGTCTGGGTCAGCATCGCGATGGTGTGCGTGCCTGGCTCCTAGGAGCCTGTCGGACTTTCGGTACATCTGCTGCAAATCCGGCAAAACGCCCCGGTCACCAGCCACTTCGCCACAGCCTCGGCGGCAAGCTTGTCCGCAACGGTTAAGCGTGGTCGGTCGCTTTACCTTCGGTAGTGCGCATACGCCACCCGGCGTATTTCGCGTTCACGTCCGCTTCCCTAAAGTTCACCCATCGTTCAGCCAAGCCCGGCGGCGAGATGGTTTTGTTCAATTACTGGAGAAGCATCAATGCAACGTCGATTCACCCTGAAGGCACTCACTGCTGCCGTCGCCCTGACATCCTTGTCCATCATCCCCGCGCATGCCGCCGACACCATCAAGGTGGGTGTGCTGCACAGCCTGTCGGGCACTATGGCCATCTCGGAAACCGTGTTGAAAGACACCGTGCTGATGGCCATTGACGAGATCAATGCCAAGGGCGGCGTGATGGGCAAGAAGCTGGAGCCGGTCATCGTCGATCCGGCCTCCAACTGGCCCCTGTTTGCCGAAAAGACCAAGCAACTGCTGACGCAAGACAAAGTGGCCGTCATCTTCGGCTGCTGGACCAGCGTGTCGCGCAAGTCGGTGTTGCCGGTGGTCGAAGAGCTGAACGGCCTGCTGTTCTACCCCGTGCAGTACGAGGGTGAAGAACTCAGCAAAAACGTGTTCTACACCGGCGCTGCGCCGAACCAGCAAGCCATTCCGGCCGTCGATTATTTGATGAGCAAAGCCGGTGGCGGCGCCAAGCGCTGGGTGCTGCTGGGTACCGACTACGTGTACCCCCGCACCACCAACAAAATTCTGCGCGCCTATCTGATCAAGAAGGGCGTGAAAGAAACCGACATCGACGAAAAGTACACCCCGTTTGGCCATTCTGACTACCAAACCATCGTGGCCGATATCAAGAAGTTCAGCGCCGGTGGCAAGACCGCCGTGGTGTCCACCATCAACGGTGACTCCAACGTGCCGTTCTACAAAGAACTGGGCAACGC
>CANFZJ010000162.1 GCA_947451445.1 Comamonadaceae bacterium | reverse complement strand
CCCGGCCTGCGTGAACGCCTTTTTTGCCCGCTTTGACGACGCCATGGCCATCATGCGGCAACTGCACGACCCCGACGTCCCAGACGCATGACCGCGCCACTCGACATCCTGCTGCTGGACACCACCACCAGCCCCGGCAACCACGCCCTGCTGCTGGCCCTGCTGCAGCAATGGGGCCACCGGGTACGCGTGGACAGCAGCCAGACCCCGCTAGACACCCTGCTGCCCGCCGACCTGGTCGTGCTGGACCTGGATGCCGGGCGGACCGTGGCCGCGCCCTCGGTCCCCGTGCTGGGCCTGGCCACCTGCATCTACCGGGACGACCCGCACCAGAGCGACGGGCTGCACGCACTGCTGGCCAAGCCCGTACCACCCGCCCGCCTGCGTGAAGTGTTAAATAGCCTTCCAGCGCATATACCACCTGCACAGGTCGCTATCATTTTTGATTACACAGCCGCCATCGCCCAGGCCGACCCGTGGATTGTGGGCGTCATCGCCCAGGACTTTATCCACGACTGGCCCCGGCAGATCGCCGCCTTGGTCGCGGCCAGCACGGCCGCCGACGCCAGCACCGCCCAGCGGGTGGCCCACACCCTCAAAGGCCTGGCCGCCAACTTCCACGCCGAGCCCGTCGTCGCCCTGGCCCGCGATCTGGAAAACACCAGCAGCCAATGCGCCACGCCCGGCTACCAGCAGCAAACTGTCGCCCTGAACGCCGAACTGGCTGCGCTGCAGCAGGCGCTAGAAGCCTTCTGTTTAGCGAACCCTATTTAATCTGCGCCAAATACCGCTTGCGCCAGAAAACCCCCAGCAGCCCCGCCGCAATCACCGCCATGCTGCCCATCGCCCACCAGAAACCGGTCTGCTGGTGGACGAAGGGGATGAACTCGAAGTTCATGCCAAAAATGCCCGCAATCAGGTTCAGCGGCAAAAACACGGCGGTCAACACGGTCAGCGTCAGCATGATGTCGTTGCTGCGGTTGCCCTGGGCGTTGAAGTGCATTTGCACCGCTGTCTCCACCCCCTGCTCCAGCCGCTGCACGTGGCGCACCACGCGCTCGATGTGCTCCAGCACGTCGCGGCCACGCACCTGCAGCAGCTCGCGGTCGCGGGCCCCAGAGGCATCCACGGCGTCGGGCCAGGTCTTGACCGCCTCGGTCCAGTCCTGGATGGCGGCGCGCTGGTCTTCGCACACCTCGTCCAGCTGGTGCAGCGTCAGCCGGGCGTCCAGCAGCGCGGGCCAGTTGCTGAAGCGGGCCTGGGGCTGCAGCAGCGCGGTTTGCCAGTGGTCCAGCTGGCGCGTCAGCTCGCGGCGCAGGTCCAGAAAGCCGTCCACCATCAGGTTGACGATGCGCAGCATCAAATCCGCCGGGCTGGCGGGCATGCGTGCGCCCGCGGCCTTGGACTCGGCCGCGTTGGCGGCCAGCAGCTTGTGCGCATAACCGTCGCGCACGGCGCAGTCGGCCGGGTGCACCGTCAGCAGCACCTGGTCAAACACCGCAAAGCCTACCGGACTGGTGTCGATGCGGCGCAAGATCGCCGGGCCGCTGCGTTTACGGGGGCTCGCGTCGGCCTGCGGTTGCCCGGCGGCCAGACGGCGGAACACCAGCAGGTCGTACTGCGAGGTGTAGTCGTAGTGCGAGGGCAGCTGCGGGTTGAGCAGGTCGGACACATGCAGGTCTACCAACGTGTCGCCGCACAGCTGCTGCAGCGTCGCCTGCAGTGCCGTTTGCTGGGCCTCAAACGCGTCGCGCGTGCAGGCGATCCAAACGAAGCCGCCGGGCACGGCTGCCGTCGGCAAGCAGTCCACCTCCTCCACACTGTGGCCGACGATGGTGAAGATGCGCATGGTGGTGGTTTATATAAAAAGAGCCGTTAGCGCAGGTGAAATGTGCGGTAGCAGCTATTTATTTAGGAGCAGATGAATATCAGGCCTGCAGCAGCCGGGCGGCGTCCAGGGCGAAGTAGGTCAGCACGCCATCGGCCCCGGCGCGCTTGAAGGCCATCAGGCTCTCCAGCACCACGCGGTCGTGGTCCAGCCAACCGTTTTGCGCGGCGGCTTTCAGCATGGCGTATTCGCCCGACACCTGGTAGGCAAAGGTGGGCACGCGAAATTCATCCTTGACCCGGCGCACCACGTCCAGGTAGGGCATGCCGGGCTTGACCATCACCATGTCGGCACCCTCGGCGATGTCCAGCGCCACCTCGCGCAGCGCCTCGTCGCTGTTGGCCGGGTCCATTTGGTAGGTTTTTTTGTCGCTCTTGCCCAGGTTGGCAGCGGAGCCGACCGCGTCACGGAACGGCCCATAAAACGCGCTGGCGTACTTGGCGCTGTAGGCCATGATCTGGGTGTGCACAAAGCCGTGGGCCTCCAGCGCCTGGCGGATGGCGCCGATGCGCCCGTCCATCATGTCGCTGGGGGCCACGATGTCCACGCCCGCGTCGGCCTGGGCCAGTGCCTGCTTCACCAGCGCGGCAATCGTCAGCTCGTTGACGATGTAGCCGTTCTCGTCGGGCAGGCCGTCCTGGCCGTGGCTGGTGTACGGGTCCAGCGCCACGTCGGTCATCACGCCTAAGTCTGGGAAGCGCTTTTTCAGCTCCCGCACCACACGCGGCACCAGGCCGTCGGGGTTGAAGGCCTCTTCACCGCCGTAGGTCTTCAGCGACGAATCCACCACCGGGAACAGCGCCATCACCGGAATCTGCAGCCGCACGCACTCCTCGGCCACGGGCAGCAGCTGGTCCAGGCTGAGGCGCTCCACGCCAGGCATGGACGCCACAGCCTCGCGCCGGTTCTGGCCGTCCAGCACAAACACCGGGTAGATCAGGTCATGCGCCGTCAGCGTGTTTTCACGCACCAGGTTGCGGGTAAAGGCGGCGCGGCGCAGGCGGCGCGGCCGGCCTGCAGGGTAAGGGGCGTAAGAAGTCATGGCCAAAATTGTGCCCCATCCGCAGAACCCCTCTTGAAGCGGCCCGCGCGCTTTGATAAATTGCCAGTGGGGCGGCTTGCCGCTCTCCCGCTTTACCTCCCTGAGCGGGGCCCCGAGGTGCGTGTAGAAGTGCATGCACCGGTGGTGCTTACTGCCCTGGCCTTGTGCCAGGGCTTTTTTTTGACGGGCCGCGGCCTTTACCTGCGCGGTCTAAACTTCCTGCCATGCTCTGGATCAAAGCCCTACACATCGTCTTCGTCGCCAGCTGGTTTGCTGGTTTGTTCTATTTGCCGCGCATCTTCGTCAATCTGGCGATGGTGTCGCCAGGCTCGCTGGCGGAGCGTGAGCGGCTGCTGCTGATGGCGGGCAAGCTGCTGCGCTTCACCACCTTGCTGGCCATACCTGCGCTGGCTTTGGGTGCGACTCTGTGGCTGGGCTACGGCATCGGGCGCGGCCCGGGCAATGGCTGGATGCACGCCAAGCTGGGCGTGGTGCTGTTGGTGCTGGGCTACCACCACGGCTGCGCGGTGATGCTGCGCAAAATCCGCGCAGGCCGGCCCCTGCGCAGCCACCAGTTTTACCGCTGGTTCAACGAAGTGCCGGTGCTGCTGCTGCTGGCGGCGGTGGTTTTGGTCGTTGTTAAGCCGTTTTAAACCCTTTTAAACCGCTGTGACGGATGCACAAAACCTCCGCCTGGCCGCTGTCGCTGCTGTATATCGGCTTGGTTCTTTACGCCAGCCTGTACCCGTTTGACGGCTGGCGCGACCAAGGCATTTCGCCGTTTTTCTTTGTCACCGCACCGCTGCCCAAGTACTGGACGGGTTTTGACGTAGCCATCAACCTGGCCGGCTACGCGCCTCTGGGCTTTTTGTTGTCACTGAGCGGTATGCGCTCCGGGCGGGTGCATGTGCCGATGCTGGCCGCCACGTTGGCGGCCACGCTGCTGTCTTTTTGCATGGAGTCCCTGCAAAGCTACCTGCCGGTGCGGGTGCCGTCCAACGTCGATTGGGCGCTGAACAGCGCAGGCGGCTTGCTGGGTGCGGTCACCGCTACTTTGCTGGAACGGCTGGGCGCCATCGACCGCTGGAGCCAGTTTCGCGCCCGCTGGTTCATGGCCGATGTCCGCGACGTGCTGGTGCTGCTGGCGCTGTGGCCGGTGGCGCTGCTGTTCCCCCCTGCCGTGCCGCTGGGCCTGGGCCAGGTGCTGGAGCGGCTGGAAGCCGCGCTGGCCGACGTTTTGTCCGACACCCCTTTTCTGGACTGGCTGCCGGTGCGCGACGTGGAGCTGCAGCCCCTGGTGCCCAGTGCCGAGCTGCTGTGCGTGCTGCTGGGCGCGCTGATCCCCTGCCTGCTGGGCTACTGCGTGGTACGGCGCAGCTACCAGCGCGTGGTGCTGGCGCTGACCATGCTCGGGCTGGGGCTGGCGGCGTCCGCGCTGTCGGCGGGCCTGGGTTACGGGCCTGCCCACGCGTGGGACTGGATGAGCTTGCCGGTCCGCGTGGGCCTGTGGGCGGCTGTGCCCGTGGCAGCGGGCCTGGTCTGGGTGCCGCGCCGGGTCTGCCTGGCCTTGCTGCTGCTGGCGCTGGTGCTGCACCTGGCACTGCTGAACCAGGCTCCGGCCAGCGCCTACTTTGCCCAAACTTTGCAAACCTGGGAGCAGGGCAAATTCATCCGCTTCCAGGGCCTGGTGCAGTGGCTGGGCTGGCTGTGGCCATATGCGGCCGTGGCGGTGGTGGTGGCGCGCATCGCCCAGCGCACGCCAGAAAACTAAAATACGGAACATGACTGACACCACTACCCCGTCCTACTATGGTCGCCACATTTTTTTCTGCCTGAACGAGCGCACCAACGGCGAAGACAGCTGCGCCCACCACAACGCCCAGGCCGGTTTCGACCGCTGCAAGGCGCTGGTGAAGAAGGCCGGTCTGTCCGGCCCCGGCCAGGTGCGCGTCAACAAGGCCGGTTGCCTGGACCGCTGCGCCGCCGGGCCGGTGGCCGTGGTCTACCCCGAAGCCGTCTGGTACAGCTTTGTGGACGAAAGCGATATTGACGAGATCGTCGAGTCCCATTTGAAGAACGGCCAGGTGGTGGAGCGCCTGGTGACGCCCGCCCACCTGGGGCGTTAAATTTAAGCTTTTTAGGCCGCTAGCGTAGGTATTACTTGCGCAAGCAGCTATCAATTTAGTAGTAATTTCGTGAATGCATCCACCCAGCGTTTGACTTTGACCGGTGCCGCAGGCGCCATCGAAGCCGTGCAAGACCAGCCCGCAGGCACGCCGCGCGGCGTGGCCGTCATCGCCCACCCGCACCCGCTGTTTGGCGGCACCATGGACAACAAAGTGGTGCAAACCATCGCCCGCGCCTTTGTGCAGGCGGGCTGGACGGCGGTGCGCTTCAACTTTCGCGGCGTCGGGGCCAGCGCGGGCGTGCACGACGAAGGCCGTGGCGAGCTGGAGGACATGCTGGCCGTGGTGGCGCAGGCCGCCCCCGCCGACCAGCCCTTGGCGCTGGCGGGCTTTTCGTTTGGTGCTTTTGTGACCAGCCACGCCGTGGCATCGCTGTGGGCCAGCCGCCCGGTGGAGAAACTGGTGCTGGTCGGCACGGCGACCTCGCGCTGGACGGTGGCAACCCTGCCACCCGAGGTCCATGACCGCACCTTGACCGTGCACGGCGAGCTGGACGACACCGTACTGCTGGCGTCGGTAATGGACTGGGCACGCCCCCAGATACTTCCCGTTACGGTCGTGCCCGCAGGCGGACACTTCTTTCACGGACAATTGCCACTGCTGAAAAACTTGGTGCTACGCCACCTGCAATCTTGAACCTTTGCTGCCGGGCGCACATCTCACCGAAATAAGCACCCGGCATGCCTTCTTCGGGTGGAACCGCATCCACCCGCCCTGTTTCCCCCTCATTGACACCCATCCCATGAAAACCTTTTTGCAAGCCATCGCTATACCCGCGCTGGCCAGCTTCTCCCTTTTTGCCGCCGCCCAGCCTGTGGCGGGCCCCGAAGTCGCCGCCAAAGCCTATTTGGTGATGGACGTGACGGCCAACCAGATCCTGCTGGAAAAAGACATCGATGCCCCCATCGAGCAGGCATCGCTGACCAAGCTGATGACCGCCTACTTGGTGTTTGACGCGCTGCGTGCCAAGAAAATCAGCCTGACGCAGACCCTGCCGGTCAGCCTGAAAGCCTGGAAAATGCCCGGTTCGCGCATGTTCATCGACCCCAAAATGCAGGTGCCGGTGGAGGATTTGATCAAGGGCATGATCGTCCAATCGGGCAACGACGCCACCATGGCGCTGGCCGAAGGCGTGGGCGGCACGTCCGAGCATTTCGTTGAAATGATGAACGCGCAGGCCAAGGCTCTGGGCATGAAGGCCACCGGCTACCGCAACCCCGAAGGCCTGACCGAAGCGGGCCACATCACCACCGCCCGCGACCTGAGCATTCTGGCCACCCGCCTGATGCACGACTTCCCCGAGTACGCACACTACGACGGCATCAAGCAATACCACTACCCGGGCACGCCCGTCAGCAACCAAAACAACCGCAACGGTCTGCTGTTCCGCGACCCCACGGTGGACGGCCTGAAAACCGGCCACACCGATGCCGCCGGTTACTGCCTGATCGCCACCGCCAAGCGCGACTTTCCCAACGTCGGCAGCCGCCGCATCCTGACCATCGTGCTGGGCACGGCCAGCGAAAACGCGCGCCTGAACGAGTCGCAAAAACTGCTCAACTGGGGCTACACCGCTTTTGAGGCCGTCAAACTGTTCGACGCCAACCAGGCCGTGGCTACGCCCAACGTCTGGAAGGGCGTGCAGCCCACCATGAAACTGGGCCGCACCGAGTCCATCGTCGTGGCCGTGCCCGCAGGCAATGCCGCCAAGGTCAAAACCGAAGTGCTGCGCCCCGACCCGCTGGTTGCGCCCTTCGCCAAAGGCCAGGCCGTGGGCTCTTTGAAGGTCACCTTGGGCGAGCAAACGCTGCTGAGCGTGCCGCTGGTGGCGTTGGACGGTGTCGAACAAGCCGGCATTCTGGGCCGCGCCTGGGATTCCATCCGTTTGTGGATCAAGTAATTTCAAGAAGTGAGCGCCTGCAAACCGCAAAGACGCACACAGTTATTGCGCAGGCCCGCTCGAAAAGCTATACTTGAAGGCTTTTCGGAAATTTCCGAAGGGATTCACGTTGTCTGTTAGTTTTAAACGTTTAGGGACGTTTTCTTTGTCAAGGAGGCTTTAGTGCCAACCATTAACCAGCTAGTACGTCAGGGGCGCGAGGTCGAAACGATCAAGTCCAAGAGCCCTGCGATGCAAAATTCTCCGCAACGCCGTGGCGTT
>CANFZJ010000161.1 GCA_947451445.1 Comamonadaceae bacterium | reverse complement strand
GTCGAAGAAGAAGTCGGGCTCGAATTCGCGCAGAAACTCGCCTTTGGGCAGTCCGCCGAGGAACATTGCCTCGTCCACCGCAATGTGCCAGTTCATCAGCGTCAGGATGGCGCGCTCGTGCGCCGGGGCGCTGCGGGCCGTGACCAGGGCGGTGCGGATGCGCATGTGCGGCGTGCCCGCGCGCTGCAGCCGGTGCAGCGCGGCCAGCAGGGGTTTGAACGGGCCGTCAGGCAGCGGCACCAAGGCCTTGTCGATCTCGTGCTGCTGGAAGGCGGGCAGCCCTTCGGCCTGGTAGACGCGCTCGGCCTCGTCGCTGAACAGCACGGCGTCGCCGTCAAAGGCAATCCGCACTTCATGCGGGTGGTTGCTGCCCGCCTGGGTCGATTCGGTCAGCACCCGCGCGGCCGGGAAGCCCAGTGCCAGCGCGTCGCGCACGTCTTTTTCATTGGCCGACAAAAACAGGTGCGCCCCCAGTGCGCGCAGGTAGCCAAACGGCGGCCGCCCCTGGGTGAACACGCCGCGCTCCAGCTGCAGGTTGTTGGCCTTGCTGGAGCGAAAGATGCGCATGCCGCTGACCGGGTCGTTGCGCGACAGAATCACCACCTCGACGCGTTTGATACCGTCGTCGTTGAAGGCCAGCAGCTTTTGCACCAGTGAAAACGCCACGCCGGGCTGGGCCGTTTCGTTGAGCCGCTCGAACTGCAGCTGCATGTAGGCTTTGTCGTCGCCCGCGTCGAACAGGCGGTTTTCTTCTTCCAGATTGAACAGCGCGCGGGACGAAATCGCCACCACCAGTTTGTCGTCTAGGGATGAGGGCATAAACGGGTCTTGTGAGGTGGGACGGATGTTTTCCGGCAGGCGTGCTGCGCACGGCCGCCCGAAGCGGCCACGCCGCCCCCTGCAAGGGGGTTGACGGCTACGCGCAGCGAGCAAGGCTGGGGGTGTTCCATCATTTTGCAAACTGGTTGAGTTGGATGATCGGCAGCAAGACTGCCAGCACGATCAGCATCACCACCAGCCCCATCGCCACGATCAGCAGCGGCTCCAGGATGGTGGCCAGGGCCATGGCGCGGCGCTGCACCTCGGTGCTGAGTTGCTTGGCGGCGCGCTGCAGCATCAGCGGCAGTTGGCCGGTTTGCTCGCCCAGCCGGGCGAACATGGACAGCAGGCCGGGGAAGCGCTTTTTTTGCCCCAGGGCCGATGCCAGCGGCGCACCTTCGCGCACCATGACCAACGCGTCCAGTGCGTCGGCCCGCATCGCGGTGTTGTTCAGCGTTTCAGCCGCAGCCTGCAGGGCGCGCAGGATGGGCACCCCGGCGGCGGCCAGCATCGCCAGGGTGCTGGCAAAGCGGGCGGCGTTGTAGCCCCGGGCCAGGGAGCCGACCATGGGCAGTTTCAAAAAGGCGGCGTCAAATTTTTGGCGGAATAGGGCGTTGGCGTAGGCGGTACGTGCGCCAATAGCTATCATAATAATAGCGATCAACATCGCCCAACCGTAGTCGCGCACCATGCCGCTGATGGCCAGCATGGCCACCGTCAAGAACGGCAGGGCGCGCTTGCTGCCCGCAAACACGTTGGCCACCTGCGGCACCACGTAGCCGACCAAAAACAGCACGATGGCAATCGCCACCAGGGTCACGATGGCCGGGTACAGCGCCGCGCCAATCAGCTTGGACTGCAGCGCCTGGCGCTCCTCCAGATCGTCGGCCAGCCGCTCCAGCACTGCGCCCAGGCTACCGCTTTGCTCGCCCGCGCCGATCACCGCCGTGTAGATGGGCGAGAACTCGCGCGGGTGCTGGGCCAGCGCCTTGGCAAAGGTGGAGCCGGCGTTGACTTCGGCCCGCAGCGATGCCAGCAGGTTGCGCTGGCGCTCGTCTTCGGCCTCGTCGGTCAGGGCGGTGAGGGCGCGCTCCAGCGGCAGGCCCGACGTCACCAGGCCCGCGACTTGCCGGGTCCAGATGGCCAGCCCGGTGGCGTTGAAGACCCGGCCCTCCCACAGCGTGGTGCGCAGCCCGCTGCCGCCGGACGCGGCGCTGGCGTTGACCGGCTCCACCGCCAGCGGCACCAGCGCCTGGGCGCGCAGCAGTCCGCGCGCGGCTTTGGCCGTGTCGGCCTCCATGACACCCTTGCGGGTTTGGCCTTGGGCGTCTAGGGCTTCGAAGGAATAGGCGGGCATGTTTGCTTAGTCCCGCGTCACACGCAGCAGCTCTTCGCGCGAGGTGATGCCGGCCTGCACCAGCCGTTCGCCGTCTTCGCGCATCAGGGCCATGCCTGCGGTGCGGGCGGCAGCGCGGATGTCGGCCTCGCTGGCGCGGTTATGGATCTGGGCACGGATGGCATCGTCGGTGACCAGCAGCTCGAAGATGCCGGTGCGGCCCTGGTAGCCCATCTGGTTGCATTTTTCGCAGTTTTTACCCATGCATACCGGGCACAGCTTGCGCACCAGCCGCTGCGCCAGCACGCCCAGCAGGGTGGAACTGAGCAAAAACGGCTCCACGCCCATGTCGATGAGTCGGTTCACCGCACTGGCGGCGTCGTTGGTGTGCAGAGTGGCCAGCACCAAATGGCCGGTGAGGGACGCCTGGATGGCGATCTGCGCGGTCTCGAAGTCGCGGATTTCGCCGATCATGATCACGTCCGGGTCTTGCCGCAGGATGGCTCGCAGGGCCTTGGCGAAGGTCAGGTCGATCTTGGCGTTGACCTGGGTTTGGCCGACACCGGGCAGCTCGTACTCGATCGGGTCTTCCACCGTCATGATGTTGCTGCTGCCCGCGTCCAAGCGGCTCAGGGCGGCGTACAGGGTGGTGGTTTTGCCGGAGCCGGTGGGGCCGGTGACCAGGATGATGCCGTGCGGCTGATGGATCAGCTGCTGCAGCTGGTCCAGCACCGCACCCTGCATGCCCACAGCCTCCAGCGTCAGCTTGGCACCGCTTTTGTCCAGCAGACGCAGCACCGCGCGTTCGCCGTGGGCGCTGGGCAGGGTGCTGACGCGCACGTCCACCGCGCGGGTGCCGATGCGTAAGGAGATGCGGCCGTCTTGCGGCAGGCGCTTTTCAGAAATGTCCAGGTCGGCCATGATCTTCAGGCGCGAGATCAGCGCGGCGTGCAGGGCGCGGTTCGGCTGCACCACCTCGCGCAGCGTGCCATCGACGCGGAAGCGCACGCTGGAATGGCGCTCATACGGTTCGATGTGGATGTCGCTGGCACCGTCGCGTGCGGCCTGGGTCAGCAGGGCGTTGAGCATGCGGATGATGGGCGCGTCGTCGCTCATCTCCAGCAAGTCTTCGACCGCCGGCAGTTCTTGCATCATGCGGGTCAGGTCGGCATCGCTTTCGACCTCGCTGACGACGGAGGCGGCGCTGCTTTCGCCCTGGGCGTAGGCGGCGCTGATGCGCTGCAGCAGCGCGTCCAGCGCCAGGGTTTCGGTGTGCTGTACCGGGTATTTGCGCACCACTTCGCTCAGGGCGGACGGCGCGGTGGCCGGGTGCAGCCACAGGGTGAAAGTACCCTGGTGGTCCTCCAGCAGCAGCTGCTGGGTGCGGGCGAAGGCGTAGGGCAGGGGGTGGCGCATGGCTTAGGGAGCGGTGGCTGCGGACGGGTTGGTCAGCGGCTTGGGCACGTTGGCTTTTTGCGCGCCGCTGGTGGTGGCTGCGGGCAGGGCGGGCAGTTCGTTGGCGGTGGGTACGGCGTTCAGCATGGGGTGCGGCGTGGGGTTGGCCTGCTGCTGCTGTACCCGCATCATGTCGTAGCGGTCCATCGCCAGGGCGTCGTTGGTGTTGGCGTCACGCACTACGATAGGCCGCAAAAAGACCATCAGGTTGGTTTTGTTGCGGCTGCGGGTTTCGCTCTTGAAGAAGTTGCCCAGAAACGGCACGTCGCCCAGCACCGGCACTTTTTGCACGTTGCCCGAATAGTCGTCCTGCAGCAGGCCGCCCAGCACCACGATGGCGCCGTCGTCTACCAATACGGTGGACTCGATGGAGCGCTTGTTGGTGGTCGGGCCGTTGGTGTTGCTCTTGGTGGACGAGTCGACGTTGGACACCTCTTGGTAGATCACCATCTTGACGGTGCCGTTTTCGTTGATTTGCGGGCGCACCCGCAGCGTGAGGCCCACGTCTTTGCGTTCGATGGTCTGGAACGGGGTGGTGGTGCTGGTGCTGCTGCTGGTGTAGGTGCCGGTGACGAAGGGCACGTTCTGGCCGATGACGATCTTGGCCTCTTCGTTGTCCAGCGTCAGCAAATTGGGTGTGGACAGCACGTTGCCGGTGCCGGTTTCGTCCATCAACCGGGCCAGCGCGCCCAGCACGTAGGTGCCACCGATCTTGGTGGCGATGCCCAGGTTCAGCCCGGTGCTCAGGGCGGTGCTGGTGCTGCCGGTGGCGATGTTGGTGGCCAGGGTGGCCAGGTTGCTGCTGCCGGTGCCAAAGTTGGTACCCAGGCCCAGGTTGCCTAAAGCGCCCTGCCACTGGATGCCGAATTCGGCCGACTTGGTGCTGTTGACTTCGACGATCAGGCTCTCCACCAGCACCTGGGCGCGGCGGCCGTCCAGCTTGTCGATGACGGCACGCAGCTGGCGGTATTGCGGTTCGGGTGCGGTGATGATCAGCGAATTGGTGCTCGGGTCGGCCTGGATCTGGCCGCCGGTGGACGGCTGGTTGCTGTTGGCGCTGTTCAGCGTGGGGCCGCTGGTGGTGCTACTGCTGCTGGTCGTGCTGCTACTGCTGCTCTGGCCAGAGTTGCTGCTGGACAGGCCGCTGCTGGAGCTGCCCGTGCTACCCCCGCTGCTGCTGCCCGCACTGCCGCCACTGGTGTTGGCGCTCATGGCGGCGCGCAGGGTGGTGGCCAGCTTGGCGGCGTCGGCATTCTTCAGGTAGACCACGTAGATGTTGCCTGCGTCGCCGTTGCTGCGGTTGCTGGCTGGCTGGTCCAGTTTGCTGATGAGCGACTTGACCAGCGATACCCGCGCCGGGTTGGCGGCGCGCAGGATGACGGCGTTGCTGCGCGGCTCGGCGATCAGCGTGGTTTTGAAGCTGCTGTCGGTCTGCCCGGCGGCGGGCGCGGTACCGGCGCTGCTGCTGCTACCGGATTCGACCAGCTTGATGACCAGCGGCACCAAGTCCACGGCCAGCGCGTTTTTCAGCGGAATGACTTCCACGTCGCTGGCGTTGGACACATCCATCGCCGCGATGATGCGGCCCAGGCGGCGCAGGTTGTCGGCGTAGTCGGTGATGACCAGCGCGTTGTTGCCGGGGTTCAGGTTGATGGTGTTGTTGGGGCTGATCAGCGGGCGCAGCACGGGCACCAGGTTGGCCGCGCTTTCATAGTTCAGCTTGAAGATCTGGGTAACGATCTGGTTGCCCACCGCCGCAGCGCCGTCGGTTTGCGTGACCGGGCCCGGCTGCAGCTTGGCGTCGGCCTCGGGCACGATCTTGTCCAGCCCGTCGCTCTGCACCACCACAAAACCCTGCAGCCGCAGCGCCGCCAAGAACTGGCTGTAGGCCACCGAGGGGGCTACGGCCCGCTCGGTGCTCAGCGTCATCACGCCCTTGACGCGCGGGTCTACCACCACGTTGCGCCCGGTGATGGTGGCCATGGTGCGGGCCACCGATTCGATCTCGGCATTGGCAAAGTTCAGGGTGATCGGCTCGCCGCGTTTGGCTACGGGCTCGGCAGCCAGCACATTTGAAGAAAAAAGGCCTCCAGCGCAGGTACACATTGCGCTGATAGCTATTGAAATAATAGCGAGTGGGTATTTGGATTGAGCCATGTGTTTAGCCTACTTTGATGGTGGCGCGCGCGCCAACGCGCCGCCCGATGATGTTGAGAAGATTCGACAACGCGTCCACCCGCTCGGGGGCTGCCGTGGCTGTACCGTCAAAGTGCAGCCGGTTGCCCACCCACTGGCCGCTGCCGATCAGCTGCAGGCTGCCGTTGATGGTTTCCAGCGCCAGGGTGGTGGGGCTGCCGCCGGTCAGCGTGGCCCGGTAGCTGCCCATGGGTTTCAGGGTGGACAGGCGCGAGGCCACGTCGGTCGCGTCCAGCTGCAGCTGGCCGGCCAGCTGCATGCGCCCGGCGTTCCAGTCCAGCGCCAGCCCTTGGGTTTGCAGCGTCAACGCGCCTTCGGGTTGCAGCGTGTTCCAGGGGGCGCCCAGGCCCGCCAGCAGGGCGGCAGGCCAGTGCGACTGGTTATCGGCCAGCGTGATGTGGGCACCGCCCCAGTGGGGTGCGGCCTGAATCTGCAGCGGCTGGGCCATGCAGCATTCGGCCCATAGGCCCAGTGACATGCCCAGCGCGGCACCTTGGGTGCTGGGGCGCAGCGTCCAGCGCAGGCGCTCGGGCAGGGCGCTGCTGTCGTGGCTGTCGGCACCACCGGCCAGCACCAGCTGGGCCGAGCCGTTCCAGACTGTGCCGCGTGCGTCGCTCAGTTGCAGCTGGCCGTTGCTGGCCTGTGCCAAGCCTGCGGCCAGCCAGCGCGCCGGGGCCACCAGCAGCAGCGCCAGCAGCAGACCCAGCGTGCCACCGGCCCAGGCCCAGCGCCAGGGGGTGGCGGGGGTGTGTGCGGGCTTGCGTTTCATCGGTTGCTAGGCAGGGCCAGTACCAGCGTGCCGTCCCAGGTGGCGACGGGGTTGGCGGTGCCTGGCGTGGAGGTGCTGCCGACTGCGGCAGTGCTGCGCACGAGCCGGGCCTCAGTGGGCAGGGTGCGGGCGTTGATGCGCACCTGCGCCAGCCAGCGGGCCAGTGCGTCGGCGGGGGTGTTTTTCAGGCTGACGGTGGCGCGTTCGCCGTTCACCACCAGCTGGCCGGTGCCGCGCAGGTCGGTCTTGACGGACGCCTCCAGGGCGCGCAGCGCGTCGTCAAAACCCAGCTTGGGCTGGCTTTGCAAGGCCTGGGCCTCGGCCTGCAGGCTGCGCATGGTTTGCAGCTGGGCATCCAGGCTGCGGTGCTGGGCCTCGGCGGCGCGCAGGGTGTGCAGTGCGGGGCCCACGGCCACCCACCACAGCAGGGCCAGCAGCACGACGGCCAGCGCGGCCTGCACGCTGCGGCGTTCGCGTGGGGCCAGCGCGAGCCACTGGGTTTGGAGTGCGGCGGGCAGCTTCATGGTGCAAGGGTTCCGGTCGGGGCGGTGGGGGGGGCAGCTTGCAGTACCAGTTGGTTGCCTTCCATGCGGGCGCTGTAGCCGCTGCTGCGCAGGGACTCTGCCAGGGCCGTGCCAGTGCTGTTGTCGATGCCTTTGAGTTTGGCCTCGCCAGGGGCATATTCCAGCGCGGTAATGCTTTGCG
>CANFZJ010000160.1 GCA_947451445.1 Comamonadaceae bacterium | reverse complement strand
GGCGTGAAGCCGCAGACAGTGCTGTAGCACGGCAAGGCGAAACAACAACGACAGGGATGATTTAGAAATGGAATCAAACAAAGGTGTTGACCTGGGTGCCGACGCTGCCGTCGGTCGCCAGCGCGGGCGGCTCCGGCAGGGATTGAACCAGCGTCGCCGCCTCCAGTGCCTGCGCGTCCAGCGCTTTTTTCAAAATGCGTACGTTCACTTCGTCCGCCGTGGATGCTTGCACATTGGCGGTGGCGGACTGTACGGCGGTGGTGCTGGCGATGTTCATGGTGTGCTCCCGGGCTGGACCAGCCCATGTTTATGTATCGACAGCCCAGCGTGGAACTTTAATAAGCTAAAAAAGTGCCTCTAGCGCATATCTATACTGCACAAGTAGCTATCAAATAAATAGCGAGCTCAGGGCGCTGTGTGCGCACCCTGGTCGCGCAACTGCTGGCCTATCTGCACAAACTCCGGGTGGCTGGACTGCAGTAGCACGGCACCGATTTTCTGCAGATAGGCGGGGGTGGCGGTCAGCGGCACCTTGGACAACCAGTCCAGCGCTTCGGGCAGGCGGCCTCGGGCGGCCAGCATGCCGGCATAGTTGAACTGGCCACGAAAGTCGCCGCCCCGGGCCGCTTCTTCGTAGCAAAAGAAGGCGGCCTCCAGGTCTTGGGCGACCACCACACCGTCTTCGTAATAGCGGCCGATCTTGGTCATGGACTTGGCGTGGCCCTGGTCGGCGGCCTGTTTGTACAGCGCCAGCGCAGCCGCGTGGTCCAGCGGGATGCTTTTACCCACGGCCAGCTGGTTGGCCAGGTTGTACTGCCCGGCGGGCAGCCCGGTGGCGGCGGCCTTTTGGTACCAGGCCACGGCACGGGCCAGGGCTATGGGCGCGCCCCAGCCGTTTTCCAGGCAACGCCCGGCCATGTTCATGCCCATGGCGTGGCCTTGGGCGGCGGCTTTCAAAAACCACACCAGCGCCTCGGCCGGGTTGCGGGCCAGTCCGTGGCCGTCCAGCAGCCACTGGCCCAGCACGGCCTGGGCGTTGGCGCTGCCCAGGCGGGCCGCTGCCGTGACCCACACCGCCGCCCGGGCGGGGGGGCTGGCCAGCACGGCGGCCCATTGTTCGGGTGTGGTCGTGGCCAGGTGCTCGGTGCGGGTAGGGGGCAGGGGGATGTGTGTGGACATGGAGTGGGTGAATGTCACAGGACTTACGCAAGCACCTCTGTCCGCCCAGAGGGCGACACAGAGGGCGCTGCGTAAGTTCTGCGTTAAATGGTCTGAATTATGCGTAAGCTCTGAACCTATGAAAGCCTACCGCGCCGCACTCCTCCGTTTTGCCGACGACCGTTCCGCCCTCTTTGAGGAGGACGGCCTGCTGGTCGTCGGCCCCAACCACCTGGGCCAGCAGACCGTGCAGGCCGTGGGCCCGTACCGCACGCTGGCCGCCCAGTACCCTGGTGTGCCGGTGGAGCACCTGCCGGGCCGCATCCTGGCACCGGGTTTTGTGGACATGCACATCCACTACCCGCAGACCGACATCATCGGTTCGCCCGCCGACGGCCTGCTGCCCTGGCTGGAGAACTACACATTTCCTGCAGAAAAACGCTTCTCTGCGCCCGACCATGCTGCGGAGGTAGCTGCGTTTTTTATAGCAGAGCTGCTGCGCAACGGCGTGACCACCGCGCTGGCGTTTGCCACCTCGCACCCCGCGTCGGTGCACGCGCTGTTTGCCGAGGCGCAAAAAAACAGCCTGCGCCTCATCACCGGCAAGGTGCTGCAAGACCAGAATTCGCCCGATGGCGTGCGCGATGACACCGAGCAAAGCCTGATCGACACCGAGGCGCTGATCCAGCGCTGGCACGGTGTGGACCGCCTGGGCTACGCCATCACCCCGCGCTTTGTGCCCACCAGCAGCGCAGCCCAGTTGCGCGGCGCGGGCGTGCTGGCGGCCCGCTACCCGGATGTGTGGCTGCAGTCGCATGTGGCCGAAAATCTGGGCGAGATCGCCTGGGTGCGTTCGCTGTACCCCGACGCCCGCAGCTACCTGGCGGTGTACGAGGCGTTTGGCCTGCTGCGCCCGCGGGCTGTCTATGCCCACTGCATCCACTTTGACGACACCGATCGCGCCCTGATGCGTGACACCGGTACGGTGGCCGCCGTCAGCCCGACCAGCAACCTGTTTTTAGGCAGCGGTTTTTTTGACTACGCCGGGGCCGACCGTGCAGGTTTTGGCTACGGCCTGGCCAGCGACGTGGGCGGTGGCACCAGCTTCAGCCCGTTCCACACCATGCGCGCCGCCTACTACGTGGGGCGGGAGGGCCAAACCAAGCCTGGCCTGTCGCTGGGTCCGCAAAACCTGTGGTGGCAGCACACGGCAGGCGCGGCGGCGGCGCTGGGCCTGGGTGGGGTGGTGGGCAACCTGGCGGTGGGCTGCGAGGCAGACTTTATTGTGCTGAACCCGCAGGCCACGCTCTTGCTGGCACGCAAGACGGCGCAGGTGCAAAGCCTGGACGAGCTGCTGTTTGCGCTCATCATTCTGGGCGACGACCGGGTGGTGGAGCGCACCGTCATTTCTTGTAAAAACTAGCCATTAGCGCACATTCCATATGTGCATATAGCTATTGATTTGCTAGCGTTTTGGCGCGACTGCGGGTTACACTCCTGCCTAACTGAAAGACCTCTGTATGACAATCAAAAGCGACAAATGGATTCGCCGCATGGCCGAGCAAACCGGCATGATCGAGCCCTTCGAGCCCGGTCAGATCCGCGAACGCGACGGCAACAAAATCATCAGCTACGGCACCAGCAGCTACGGCTACGACATCCGCTGCGCCCCTGAATTCAAGGTCTTCACCAACATCCACAGCACCGTGGTGGACCCGAAGAACTTCGACGAAAAGAGCTTTGTCGATTTCTCTGGCGACAGCTGCATCATTCCGCCGAACAGCTTTGCGCTGGCCCGCACGGTCGAGTACTTCCGCATTCCACGCAATGTGTTGACCATCTGCCTGGGCAAATCCACCTACGCCCGCTGCGGCATCATCGTTAACGTCACCCCGTTCGAGCCCGAGTGGGAGGGTTATGTAACCCTGGAATTCAGCAACACCACGCCGCTGCCCGCCAAAATTTACGCGGGCGAGGGCTGTGCCCAGGTGCTGTTCTTTGAGAGCGACGAAGTGTGTGAGGTCAGCTACAAAGACCGGGGCGGCAAGTACCAGGGCCAGAGCGGCGTGACCTTGCCCAGGGCCTGATGGGCCGGGCCTGATTTTTGCTGGGCTGAAAGCTAATTGATTGGATAGACCATGCGAACGACCCCGCTGCAGGCGATGCGTAGCAAGCCGTATCTTCCAGAATGCCGTGGAACCGGCTTCGCCGGGCCGCTGGCATTGCCCCCTGCAGGGGGTTGGCGAAAGCGACGCGCAGCGCGCGAAGCCTGGGGGGGAATGTAAATGTGCCAGATGCTTGCCATGAATTGCAACAGCAGTGCCAGCATCAACTTCTCATTCACCGGTTTTTCTGCCCGTGGCGGCCAAACCGGTGAGCATGCCGATGGTTGGGGCATCGCCTTCCACGAGCGCACCGGCTGCCGGGTGTTTATCGACGATGGCCGGGCCAGCGATTCGCCGCTGGCCGACTTTGTGCGCAGTTATCCCATCAAGTCCAAGTCGGTGTTGGCGCACATCCGCAAAGCCACCCAGGGTGCCGTCACTTTGTCTAACTGCCACCCGTTTCAGCGCGAATGGCTGGGCCAGCACTGGGTTTTTTGCCACAACGGTGACCTGAAGAACTTCCACCCCGGCCTGGGCGGCCCGTATTTGCCCGTAGGCACCACCGACAGTGAAAAAGCCTTTTGCTGGATGCTGCAAGAGCTGCGCGGTCGGTTTTGCAGCGTCTGCCCGCCCACTTGGGTGCAGCTGGCCCCGGTGCTGGCCGACCTGTCGCGCCAGATCGCCAGCCACGGCGTGTTCAACTTTTTGCTCTCCAACGGCGAGGCGATGTTTGCCCACTGCTCTACCAACCTGAGCTGGTTGTCGCGCCAACACCCGTTCCAGACCGCCCGGCTGATCGATTGCGACATGACGCTGGACCTGCGCCAGGCCAATACCGAAACCGACCGCATGGTGCTGGTGGCCACCGAACCGCTGACCGCCGACGAGCCCTGGGCCCGTTTTGAGCCCGGTGAACTCAAGGTGTTTGTCCAGGGGGCCCAGGTTTGGAGCAGCGTGCCCCAGGAGGCCACCGCATGAGTGTGCCGCGCCGTGTGCTGGATGTCAGCGGCCTTGGCGTCAAGTTTGAAACCCAGGAGCGCGTGGTGGACGCCGTGCGTGACCTGTCGTTCCACGTCAACGCGGGTGAAACGCTGGCGATAGTGGGGGAGTCGGGCTCGGGCAAGTCGGTATCGTCGCTGGCGCTGATGCGCCTGGTCGAAGGCGGCGGCGGGCGCATCACCAGTGGCCAGATGCACTTTCACCGGCGCGACGGCTCGGTGCTGGACTTGGCCCAGGCCAGCAGCGCCACCATGCGCAGCATCCGTGGGGCCGAGATGGCGATGGTCTTCCAGGAGCCCATGACCTCGCTGAACCCGGTGTACAGCGTGGGCGAGCAGATCGCCGAATCCATCCGCCTGCACCAGCGGCTAGACCGCCGGGCGGCCCGCGCCGAGGCTTTGCGCATGCTGGACCTGGTGCGCATCCCCGAGGCGCGTAATGTGCTGGACCGCTTTCCACACCAGCTGTCTGGTGGCATGCGCCAGCGGGTGATGATCGCCATGGCCTTGTCGTGCAAACCCCGCCTGCTGATCGCCGACGAGCCCACCACCGCGTTGGACGTGACCATCCAGGCCCAGGTGCTGGCCATCATCCGCATGCTGCAAGACGAGATGCAGATGGCTGTGCTGTTCATCACCCACGACATGGGGGTGGTGGCCGAAATGGCCGACCGCGTGCTGGTGATGCACCGGGGCGACAAGGTGGAGGAGGGCGACTGTGCCCGCCTGTTCGCCGCGCCGCAGCAAGACTACACCCGTGCGCTGCTGGCCGCCGTGCCCACGCTGGGGGCGATGTGCGGCACCGACATTCCGGCCAAGTTCCCTTTGCTAGGGGGGGGCGACGCGGTGGACTACCCGGTGCGCGATACCGTGCAGCGCAGCATGCTGCCGGTGCTGAAGGTGCAGGGCCTGACCACCCGCTTCCCCATCCGTACCGGGGTGCTGGGCCGGGTGACGCGCCAGGTCTGCGCGGTCGAAAAGGTCAGTTTTACGCTGCAGCCGGGCGAAACCTTGGCGCTGGTGGGTGAGTCGGGCTGCGGCAAGTCCACCACCGGGCGTTCGCTGGCGCGCCTGGTCGAATTCAACGCGGGCAGCGTGGACGTGGCCGGGCGGGCGATAGCGCCGCTCAAAGGACGCGACCTGCAGGCGCTGCGCCGCGACATACAGTTTGTTTTTCAAGACCCATTTGCCTCGCTGGACCCGCGCCTGACCGTGGGCTTTGCCATCATGGAGCCGCTGCTGGTGCACGGCCAGTCGCGCAGCGCGGAGGCCGAAAAGCGTGTGGCCGAGCTGCTGTACCGCGTGGGTCTGCCCGCCAGTGCCGCCCAGCGTTACCCGCACGAGTTTTCCGGCGGCCAGCGCCAGCGCATTGCGATTGCCCGCGCCCTGGCGTTGAACCCCAAGGTGGTCGTTGCCGACGAGGCGGTGTCGGCGCTGGACGTGTCCATCCGCGCGCAAATTGTGAATTTGATGCTGGACCTGCAGCGCGATTTTGGCGTGGCATTTTTGTTCATCTCGCACGACATGGCGGTGGTGGAGCGCATCAGCCACCGGGTGGCGGTGATGTACCTGGGCCAGATTGTCGAAATCGGCCCGCGCCGGGCCGTGTTTGAAAACCCGCAGCATGCCTATACCCGCCGTTTGATGGCTGCCGTGCCCGTGGCCGACCCGGCGCGCCGTCACAACCGGCGCGAGCTGCTGGTGGGCGACATCCCCAGCCCCATCCGGGCGCTGGACGACCTGCCCCAAGTGGCCCCGCTGGTGGAGGTCGGCCCCGGCCATTTCGTAGCCCGCCACGCGGTGGGCGGGATTTATTAGTTTTGTAACCCTGGAGTTTTTGCATGAAACACGCGTTGACCCAATTGTCTGCAGCGCTGGCCTTGGCCACCGTTTTGACACCCGTTTTTGCCGCCAAGGATGTGGTGATCGCGGTGGACTCCACCTTCACCACGATGGACCCGTATGACGCCAACGACACCTTGTCGCAGGCGGTGGCCAAGTCGTTCTACCAAGGGCTGTATGGCTTTGACAAAAGCCTGAAGCTGGGTCCAGTGCTGGCCGATAGCTACAGCGCCAGCAAAGACGGCCTGAGCTACACCTTTAAGTTGAAAAAGGGCATCAAGTTCCAGGACGGCACCGACTTCAACGCCGAAGCCGTCAAGTTCAACTTTGACCGGGTGACCAACCCGGACAACAAGCTCAAGCGCTACACGCTGTACAAAAACATTGTCAAAACCGAGGCGCTGGACGCGACCACGGTGCGCTTCACGCTGAAGGAGCCGTTCTCGGCCTTCATCAACAGCATCGCGCACCCGTCGGCGGTCATCATTTCGCCTGCCGCGCTGCAAAAGTACGGCAAGGCCATTGCGCAGAACCCGGTGGGTACCGGCCCGTTCAGGTTTGTCGAGTGGAAGCAGACCGACTTTTTGAAGGCTGAAAAGTTTGCCGGTTACTGGCGCAAGGGCTACCCCAAGGTGGACAGCATCACCTGGCGTCCGGTGGTGGACAACAACTCCCGCGCGGCCATGATGCAGACTGGTGAGGCCAATTTCACCTATCCCGTGCCGTTTGAACAGGTGGAATTGCTCAAGGCCAAGCCGAATCTGGAGGTGAGCGTGGCCCCCTCCATCGTGCAGCGCTACCTGTCGCTGAACACCCAGCAAAAACCGTTTGACAACCCCAAGGTGCGCCAAGCCCTGAACTTCGCCATCAACAAAGATGCGCTGATCAAGGTGGTGTACGGCGGCTACGCCATCCCCGCCGAGGGCGTGATCCCCAAGGACGTGCAGTTCTCCACCAAGCTCGGTCCCTGGCCATACAACCCGCTCAAAGCGCGGGAATTACTCAAAGAGGCGGGTTACCCCAACGGTTTTGACAGCACGCTGTGGTCGGCCTTTACCGACTCCACCTCGCAAAAGGCCATTCAGTTCATCCAACAGCAGCTGCGCGTGGTGGGGGTAAACCTGCAAGTGCTGGCCCTGGAATCCGGCCAGCGCGTGGAACGGGTTGAAAGCGCGCCCGACGCCATCACCGCCCCGGTGCGCATGTACTACGTGGGTTGGTCGTCCTC
>CANFZJ010000159.1 GCA_947451445.1 Comamonadaceae bacterium | reverse complement strand
TGCCGTACACGTCAAACTTGAAGTATTTGTCGTTCAGCGTTTTGTAGGTGCTGCCAGCGCGGATGGCCTTGATGGCGGTGTTCAACTCTTCCTTCAAGGCCTTGTCGCCCTTGCGAATGGCAACCCCTACGCCCGTGCCAAAGTATTTGGGGGTGTAGAGCTCGGGGCCTACGGTTTTGTAGTCCTTGCCCTCAGGCTTGCTGAGGAAGCCACCGGTGACTTCCACAATGTCGGCCACTGTGCCGTCCAGACGGCCGGACTTGATGTCCAGGTAGACCTGGTCCTGGGCTTCGTAAGGCGTGATGATGGCGCCGACCTTTTTCAGTTCGCCATTGGCGTATTTTTCTTGGGTGCTGCCTTTGAGGACGCCCAGTTTTTTGCCTTTGAGCGATGCATCACCCGTATACGCGATGTCTTTTTTGACGACCACCGTGCTGGGGGTGAAGTAGTACTTGTCGCTGAAGTCCACTACCCGCAGGCGCTCTTCATTGATGGTCATGGAGCTGATAATGGCGTCGTATTTCTTGGCTTGCAGGCCGGGGATCATGCTGTCCCAGACTTGTTCGACGAACACGCATTTGCGCTTCATTTGTTCGCACAACGCGGTGGCGATGTCCACGTCAAAGCCGGTGGGTTTGCCATCAGCGGTCTTGAAGGTGAAGGGCTCGTAGGTGGGGTCGATGGCGACCTTGAGATCTTTGCCTTGGGCCAGTGCGGCGATGGACAGGGCGCTGAGTGCGAGGGTGAGAACGATTTTTTTCATCAGAGTTTCCTGGTAGCGGTGGCCGAAATGGCAGGTAGTCGCTGGGGTTTGGAATACGGCCTCAAAGGCTTGCAAGACGTTTAAATTTTAGGTTCCAAATTGGTGCATTTTTGTCGGTATTTGCCCCTAAAAACTGATTTAAATCAAGTGCAATTACCGTACCAGCGCAATGTTTGGGCGTTTGTTTGCTGTAATCTCCGGGACTTTTTGTCCTCTTTTTGTACCCGATTGGCCGCTCTTCAATGACCTTGTCTGACTTGACTTCTCCCACTTTGCACCACGCTTTGCAACACAAGCTGGACCAAAAAACCAAGCCCCTGGGTGCGCTGGGGCGGCTGGAAGCACTGGCGCTGCAGCTGGGTGAAATTCTGGGCACCGAGTTGCCTGAACTGGTGCAGCCCCAGATGGTGGTGTTTGCCGGTGACCACGGCCTGGCCGCGCGCGGCGTGTCGGCCTACCCCAGCGACGTGACCTGGCAGATGGTGGAGAACTATTTGGCCGGAGGTGCCTGCGTCAGCGTGTTGGCGCGCCAGCACGGCATTGCCCTGACGGTGGTGGACTGCGGCGTGCGGCACGACTTTGCCCCACGCGTGGGTCTGCTGGACTACAAGATCGCTTATGGCACTGCCGACGCGCTGGAGCAGCCCGCCATGGACGCGATTGATTGCGAACGCGCCGTGGCCCAGGGCCGGGCCGTCGTCAAAAGCCTGCCTGGCAACGCTTTGCTGCTGGGCGAAATGGGGATTGGCAACACCTCGGCCGCGTCCATGTTGATGGCGCGCCTGACCGGGCTGGATATTGCCGACTGCACTGGCGCAGGTACAGGCCTGGACGATGCCGGTTTGCAGCGCAAGATCGCCATACTGGCCCAGGTGCTGGAGCGCCATGCCGATGCTACCCACCCGCTGCAAGCGCTGGCCGCGTTGGGTGGGTTTGAGATGGCCACCATGCTGGGCGCCGTGCTGCAGGCTGCCGAGGAGCGTCGGGTGGTGGTGGTGGACGGCTTCATCGCCACCGCCGTGGTGCTGGTCGCCCACGCCCTGCAGCCGCTGGTGCTGCAGCGCTGTGTGTTCGCCCACTGCTCGGGCGAACGCGGCCACCGCCAACTGCTGCAGCATATGGGGGCGCAACCCCTGTTGGACTTGGGCTTGCGCCTGGGCGAAGGCTCGGGTGCGGCGCTGGCCTGGCCGCTGCTGCAATCGGCCTGCCTGGTGCTGCGCGAGATGGCCAGCTTTGCGTCGGCGGGGGTGTCGGAAAGCGGAGCGGCATGAGCCTGATTGCTATTAAATAAATAGCTTGTGGCGCTGGTTGTATATGTGCTGGACGCCGATTTGGTGATTAATTTTGCTGGGGTAGACGGTGGCAGCCAGCGCCGTGGTATGAGGGTTTACATAGTTAATGGCGTCCTAAACTTGTCCACAATTTCGCATACTGGTTGGTAAATTGAATTGAATACTTCCACAATGCGATCATGCAAACCTCTAGCCTGCTTGCTGCTGTTGACCGGGAAGTCGGCCCGGTAGACGGCGACCACAACGAAGACCCCTTGCGCCAATTGCTGCAGGTGGTGAACCAGAGCGACAACGCATTCATCGTGGGCGGGCCAGACACCTGCATCACCTATGCCAATGCAGGCTTTACCAGCATGTTTGGCCATACCCTGGAAGAGGTGCTGGGCCGTACCGTCAGTGCCTGCCTGGCAGGGCCGCATACCGACATGCAGGCGGTCGAGCGCATCAAGCACCAGCTGCGCCAGTCTGGCGGGGGGCGCGCCGACATACTGCTCTATACCAAGACAGGGCGGCCCCTGTGGGTGTCGGTAGTGGCCAACCCTCTGTTCGATGCCGGCGGCCAGTTCTCCGGTATGGTGGGTGTGCTGACCGACATCACCCAGACCAAGATGCACGAGGTGCTGCAGTACAAACTGCTGCACGCCATGGCCGAAGAGCTGCCGCTGACGCAGCTGATGGACCTGGTTTGTCGCGAGGTGGAGCACATTGCCCCTGAAGTGGTGGCCTCGATTCTGGCGGTGGATGTGCAAGGGCAGTTGCAGCCCCTGGCCGGGCCCAGCTTGCCCAGCGGGTTTTCCAAAGCCATCGCCGGGCTTCCCATCGGCCCGGATGTGGGCTCGTGCGGCACGGCCGCCTGGCGCGGTGAGCCCGTTACTGTTACTGATATTGCCACCGATCCGCTGTGGACCCCGTTCAAAGACCTGATCCTGCCGCACGGACTGGTTGCCTGCTGGTCCAGCCCGATCAAGGCCCACGATGGCCGGGTGCTGGGCACTTTTGCGTTTTACTACCGCACCTTGCGTGGCCCCGATGCCCTGCACCAGCGGCTGATCGACGTCAGCCTGCACTTGTGTGCGCTGGCGATGGAGCGGGAGGAGTCGCGTGCCCATATCCACCATCTGGCTTTTTACGATGCGCTCACCAGCCTGCCGAACCGCAAGATGCTGCGTACCAAGGCCGAGCGGGCGGTGGTCGAGTCGCAGCGCGCCCAGGCACCCCTCGCCCTGTTGTTTGTCAATATCGACCGTTTCAAGTATGTCAATGAAGAACAGGGCCACGGCGCAGGCGATGCGTTGCTGAGCGAAATCGCCAACCGGCTTAGCCAAGAGGTGCGGGGCCGTGATTTGGTAGGCCGCCAGGCGGGTGACGAGTTCGTGGCCGTACTCTCAGAGTGCAGCACCGAACAGGCCGCCGTGGCGGCCGAGCGTTTGCTGGCCGCGATTGCCGCACCCGTGACATTGCCGTCTGGGGCGACCGTGCACCCCAACGCCAGCGTGGGTGTCGCCATGTTTCCCGAGGACGGGCAAGACTTCGACACCCTGTTGCGCCAGGCCGATCTGGCCATGCACCAGGCCAAGCACGACGGGCGCGGCTGCCTGCGCTTCTTCAACGATGCGATGAATCGGCGCACGCTGGAGCGGCTGTTGCTGGAAGCCGCGCTGCGCGAGGCACTGCGCCTGGGGCAGTTGCGCCTGCACTACCAGCCGCAGGTGAGCGGCCCGGCGGGCTCGGTGTTGTATGGCGTCGAGGCACTGGCCCGCTGGGAGCATCCGCAGTTAGGTGCCGTGTCACCGGCCCAGTTCATTCCGCTGGCGGAAGAGTGCGGTCTGATCGACGAACTCACCCGTTGGGCCCTGGGCGAGGCCTGCCGCCAGATGGCCGACTGGCGCGCCCGTGGCGTGGCCGTGCCCCGGGTGGCGGTGAATGTGTCGGCCCGTAATTTTCAGAACTCCAGCCTCCCTGGTCTGGTGGCAGAGCTGCTGCGCCAGCATGGCCTGCACCCGCAAGACCTGACGCTGGAGATGACCGAAAGCGTGGCCATGGACACCACCAAATGCGTGTCGGCCACTATCGACGCAGTGCAGTCCTTGGGTGTTTACCTGTCGTTGGACGACTTTGGTACGGGCTATTCGTCGCTAGGCTACCTGCACCGCTTGCCGATCCACGAACTCAAGCTGGACAAAAGCTTCGTGCAAGATCTGGCCGATAACGCTGCCGCCCAGGCGCTCACCAATACCGTGCTGCGCATCGGCGACGGCCTGGACCTGACGGTGGTGGCCGAGGGAGTGGAAACCAAGATGCAGGCCGATTTTCTGACGGCGCGTGGCTGTCCTGTGCTGCAAGGGTATTTGTATGCCCGTCCGCTGCCAGCCGATGGCCTGGAACAGTGGTTGGCTAGCCGGCATGTTCATCGTGAAGCCTGAGCTGTCGCCTGAGGCGTTGCAAAACCAACTGGGATTCGCTCGCCGCAGCTATTTTTCGCGCATGGTCGGACTGGCCTTGGGATTCGTGATGACCAGCGCTGTATTTATCCAAAATACGGCACCTGCCTGGATGTGGGTTGGCCCGGCGCTGCATTGCTTTGTGGGCCCGCATGTGGCGTGGTGGGTGGCGCGCCGTGCCAACCATCCGCGCGATGCCGAGCGCCGCAATCTGTTGGTAGACCACTTTCTGGGTGGCGTGTGGATGGTGCTGATGCAGTTCAATCTGCTGCCCAGTGTGCTGACACTCAGCCTGCTGAGTATGGACACCATGGCAGGGGGCGGGGTGCGCCTGGTGGCGCGCGGACTGGCCTTGCAGGTTTTGGGTTTGGTGCTGGGCGTGGGTTTACTGGGCCTGCATATCCAGCCAGATGCCAGCCTGTGGACCGTGCTGGCGTGCCTGCCATTGTTGGTGTGCCAGCCTATTTTGATCAGCCATATCGCGCGTAAAGCCATCCACCGGCTGAAGCAGCAAAGCCTGGTTCTGAAGCACCAAAGCCAGCACGATGGTTTGTCCGGCTTGTACAACCGTACCCATTGGGAGCAACTGGTGCGCGCCGAGTTTGCGCGGTTTCGCCGCCAGAGGGATCCCGCCGTGCTGGTGATGGCCGACCTGGACCATTTCAAGCGTATCAACGACCTGCATGGCCACGCGGCAGGCGACCAGGCCATCTGCCGCTTTGCCGATGCCCTCAGCCGTGTGTTGCGGGAAACCGATGTCTGTGGCCGCTACGGAGGTGAAGAATTTGGCGTACTGCTGCCCATGACCTCGGCCGCTGCCGCGCGGGATGTACTCGACCGGCTGCGCCGTGACCTGCACGACCAGCAACTGCTGGACGGCGCACTGGTCACCGCCAGCTTTGGCGTGGCCGAGCTGACCGCCGATGTGCCCAATGTGGAGGCCTGGCTGCGCCTGGCCGACCAGATGCTGTATCGCGCCAAACACCGGGGGCGTGACTGCGTGGTGGTGCTGGGCGACGATGCTGCCACCCAGCCAGATGCGCTGGCCCCCATGCCCGTACGCACCAGTTACAGCACCCCGGCGGCGTTGACCGATCCGTTGCGGGTGGCACAGCTCCTGGCAGGTCTAGATATTGGCGAAGCGCCGTTTGCGTTGTTTGACCCATCGGACCGGCTTGCGGTGGCCAACCCGGCTTTTATCCGTTTGTATGCTGTGCAAAGCGACACAGTCAGCTTTGCCGACATCGTCCGTTACAGCCATGCCCAGCAGGTTGGGCCGCGTATTACCACCGATGACATCGAAGCCTGGTTGCGGGCGGCAGACGGCAAGCGGCGCAGCCAGCCGCAGCGTCATTTTGAGGTGGATATGGTGGATGGGCGCTGTTTCCATCTGGTCGAAACCTCGTACAGCGACGGCTGGCTGATGGTGCTGTTGTTTGAAATTCAAGCAGTTGGTGCCACTGTCTTGGTCTGAAAGTCGCAAAACTGCGCCACGCCGCACTGCCAGCACAGCGGTTTGCGGGCCTGGCAGACGTAGCGGCCATGCAGGATGAGCCAGTGGTGCGCATCCACCATGTAGGCGGGGGGAATGCGTTGCAGCAAGCCTTTTTCGACCTCCAGCGGATTTTTACCTGGGGCCAGGCCCGTGCGGTTGCCCAGGCGGAAGATATGGGTGTCTACCGCCATGGTGGGCTCGCCAAAGGCGACGTTGAGCACGACGTTGGCGGTTTTGCGGCCCACGCCGGGCAGGGCTTCCAGCGCATCACGGGTGCGTGGCACTTTGCCGCCGTGCAGGCGCACCAGCATGTCGCAGGTTTGCAGCAGGTGTTTGGCCTTGCTGTGGTACAGGCCGATGGTCTTGATATAGCTTTCCAACCCGTCCAGGCCCAGGTCCAGAATGGCTTGGGGGGTGTTGGCCACCGGGAACAGTTTGCGGGTGGCCTTGTTGACCCCCACGTCGGTGGCCTGGGCAGACAGCAATACGGCAGACAGTAGCTCGAACACACTGGTGTATTCGAGCTCTGTCACCGGCATCGGGTTGGCTGCCTGCAGGGTGGCAAAAAACCCGTTGATCGCTTTTACATTCACAGTGCCGATACGTCGATAAACGTGTCGGGCAGGGGGAACTTGGCTTGCATCCATTCGCGCTGCAGTTGCAGTGCGTTGACGACCTCGTCGGGCAGGCCGTCCAGCATCTCCACGCCGCCTGCGGGCATGTCGGCCAGCAGCATGGCCAGGTGGACGATGGCGCCCAGTCGGTTGAAGGGGCGGGCAGCCATGGGGTCGGCGCAGGTGTCCAGTCCGCGCACGATCTCGGCGGGGAAGTTCCAGCGGCGGGCCAGTTCGGCGGTGATCTGGCCTTCGCTGAACTGGGTCAGGCGGATTTCGCGCTCCCAGCGGCCGCCAGGCTGGCGCGGCAGGCGTTCAATTTCTTGCAGGCTGGCGGGTTGTACCTGGGCAATCATCAGCTCGCCCAGGCGTACCATCATGCTGGCCAGCCAGGCTTCGCTGCCATCCAGGCCCAGGTGGGCGGCCAGCCACTGTGCGTAGCCCGCGCTGACCATGCAGCTGCGCCAGAATTCGGCCCGGTCCAGCCCGGGCACCACCGGAAACGCGTCGCCCATGCTGGCGGCAAGGCCCAGGGTGCGTACGCGGCCCATGCCGACCAGGCTGATGGCGTCGTTGATGTTGTTGACGCTGCGGCTCAGGCCGAAGCTGGCGCTGTTGGCCATGCGCAGCAGCTTGGCAGTCAGGGAGGCGTCTTTGGAGATGATGTCTGCCACTTCTCGGCCACCGGCATCCTCGTCGTTGAGGGTTTTGATGAGCGAGTGGGCCACTTCGGACATGACAG
>CANFZJ010000158.1 GCA_947451445.1 Comamonadaceae bacterium | reverse complement strand
CAGGCCGCCACCATGCTGGAGGCCGTGAAGGTGGAGCTGGAGAGCAACCCTCGGCTGGCCATGGACTACCCGGATGCCTGCGGCGCAGGCCGGGTGTGGAACGCGGGCGTGATCGTCACCGCCAACGGGGCCAAGCTACAGGCATTCGGCTCTGGCAAAAAGATGCGCGGCCTGCGCCATGGCCCATACCGGCCCGACCTGGTGCTGCTGGACGATATTGAAAACGACGAGAACGTGCGCAGCAAAGAGCAGCGCGACAAGGTGGAAGGTTGGGTTAAAAAAACGGTGATTCCCCTAGGCCCGCCCGAGGGCACGATGGACATCGTGTACCTGAACACCATCTTGCATTACGACTCGGTGGCAAACCGGTTCCATAAAAACCCGCTGTGGACGCGGGTGAAGTTTCGCGCCATTACCCGCTGGCCGGACCGCATGGACCTGTGGCAGCAGTGGGAAGAGCTGTTTATCAACGAAGGCGAAGAAACCGCCGACGCGTTTTACGCCCAGCACCAAGCTGCCATGGATGCCGGTGGCATTGCCAGCTGGCCCACCATGCGCCCCGTGGTCAAGCTGATGAAGCTGCGGGCGGGCGACCACCACGCGTTTGACTGCGAGTACCAGAACGACCCCAGCAACGACGACGCGGCGTTCTTCACCAGCATGCAGTACTGGGTGCAGCCGCAGCGCGAATGGGTGTTTCTGGGCGCGCATGACCCCAGCCTGGGCAAGAACAACAAGAGCCGCGACCCCTGCGCCTGCCTGGTGGGCGGCTTTGACCGCCTGAGCGGCAAGCTGTCGGTGGTCGAGGCGGCGGTGGCCCGCATGGTGCCCGACCGGCAGATCAGCAAGATCATCCAGTTCCAGCGGGAATACCACTGCCTGGTGTGGGGTGTGGAGTCCATCCAGTTCCAAGAATTCTTTAGGCAAGAACTGGTCAAGCAATCGGCCAAGCTGGGCGTGCCTGTGCCTGCCATTGCCTTGCACCCGCATACCGACAAAGACCTGCGCATTGAGTCGCTGAGCCCGCATGTGGCCAACGGCCTGATCTTGTTCCACCAGTCGCACACGGTGCTGAACGAGCAGCTGCGCCACTGGCCCGAGGCCGACCACGACGACGGCCCCGACGCGTTGCACATGCTGTGGATGCTGTGCCAAAGCCGCGCCGGGGGCATCCCAAAAATCATCACCGGACCCAGAAAGTGACCGCCCTATGACCCCTGTACGTGGACTCGTTCAATCGCTCAAAGGCTGGCTGGGCAAACCCATCGCCACAGCCGACAGCGACCCCCAGCGCTTCTTTGGCACGCTGTACGCGCTGCCCAACCCCGACCCCATCCTGCGCCAGATGGGCCAGGCCGACCAGGTGTACCTGTCCATCATGGCCGACGCCCATGTGATGGGCGAGGTGCGCAGCGTGCGCGGCTCGTTCCGGGCGCAAGAGTTCCGCCTGACGGTGGGCGACAAAGACGATGCCGCAGCCGCTGCGGCCCTGGACCTGTGCCGCGAATGGCTGGGCAACCAGCAGCCCAATGCCGTGGCCGACTGGCTGGAGGTGATGTGGCAAATGACCACCTCTATCTTCACGGGCTACAAAGTGCATGAACTGGTGTGGGAGGTGGTGGACGGCAAATACCTGCCCACCCAGGTGCTGGACCGCCCGAATCGCCGCTTCAAGTTCGACGTGAACGGCGCACCGCTGTTGATCAGCAAAGGCAACTTTCAAGGCGTGCCGGTAGAGCCCTACCAGTTTGAGGTCAGCCGCAACATGGCCACGACCGACAACCCCTACGGCATAGCCTTGTTGTCGAGCTGCTTTTGGCCGTGGACCTTCAAGACCGGCGGCTGGCGCTACTTCGTCAAATACTGCGAGCGCCACGGCCTGCCCTGGCCCGTGGCCCGCTACCCCGCAGGCACGCCCGAGTCCGAACAGCAGCAACTGGCCGATGCCCTGGGCGGCATGATAGAGGCGGGCTACCTGGTGGCCCAAGAAGGCACGGGCGTGGAGCTGCTGGTGCCCAACAGCAGCGGCGGCAAGCTGCCCCAGCAAAGCCTGATCGACCTGTGCAACCGCGAAATGAGCAAGGCCCTGACCAGCCAGGCCATGGTGGGCGAGCAGCTGGACGTGGGCGCACGGGCGGCAAGCGACACCGCCAAAGACCGCCAGGACGAAGTGCACGACGCCGACCGCGACATTGCCGCAGGCAGCATGAACCGCATCCTGGCCTGGATCACCCGCTTCAACTTTGGCGACGGCGTGGCACCGCCCACCCTGGAGTTCTACAAGCGCGAAACCGCAGGCAAGGCGCGGGCGGAAACGTACCAGATTGCGGTGAACCTGGGGGCCAAGCCATCCCGCAAAGCCATGCTGGACGAGCTAGATATGCCTGCGGCAGAAGACGATGCAGATGCCTTGCTGCCCGCTACAGCATCCAACCTGCAACCAGCGCCTACCGCCAAGCCGCAGATCAAAGCCGACTTCACCGCCCTGCAAGGCTTCAGCTTCGCCAAGGCTGCGGGTATGACGGAAGACGAAGCCATGCAGCTGGCCGCCGATGCCGCCGACCAGGCTATCGAAGACCACATGATCGCGCCCGTCTATTCCATGCTGGTGCAGTTTGAACAGGACGGCAAAACGCTGGCCGAGTTTCAGGCCGCACTGCAAGACCTGGTGGGCGAGGTGGACGACGAAGCCCTGCGCGAGGTCATTGACCGGGCGCTGACGTATTCCATGCTGCGCGGCGCAGCGACCAAGGCGGACTGATGCGTATCTATATCGCTGGGCCCATGACGGGCTTGCCCGAGTTCAACTATCCCGCCTTCAATGCCGCCGCCGAGCTGCTGCGCGCCCTGGGTCACCAGGTGGAGAACCCGGCAGAAAACCCCGTGCCGCCCTGCAATTCCTGGGACGGCTACATGGCAATGGCTATCGCCCAGTTGGTGACCTGTGACTGCGTGGCCTTTCTGCCTGGCTGGACGGCATCCAGGGGTGCGCGGGTAGAAAACCGGCTGGCCCACGACTTGTTCCTGAAGGTCACCACCGTGGCTGCACTGCTGGAGGGCGCAAGCTATGGCTGAAGTCCAACCCTTTGGCGTCAAATTCAGCGAAGCCATCGACTACCTGAAAGGCAAGCTGCCCGAGGCCACGCTCAAATGGAACGACCTGGCCGGGCCGGTGCACAGCACGGTGTTTGCGGTGGCGGGCGCAACCAAGGCCGACTTGCTGACGGACATCCATAGCGCACTGGTCCGCGCCCTGGAAAATGGCACCACCATTACCCAGTTTCGCAAAGACTTTGACGCGGCGGTGCAGCAGCACGGCTGGACCTACAAAGGCAAACGCGGCTGGCGTACCAGCGTCATCTTCAACACCAATATGCGCACAGCGCACATGGCCGGGCGCTGGAAGCAAATCCAGGCCAACAAAGACCGCTACCCTTACCTGCAGTACCGCACGGCAGGCGACGCGCGCGTGCGCCCCCAGCACCGCCTGTGGAATGGTCTGGTCTACCCGGTGGACTCGGTGTTTTGGGACACCCACTACCCGCCTTGCGGCTGGGGCTGCCGCTGCACCGTGCGCGCCTATGCGGCGCGGGACATCGAAGACAAGAATCTGGTTGTTCAGCCGACCTTTGACCCGGCCACACAGAAAACCCGTGCGGTGGTGACCCGCGACGGTGAAATCACAGACCACGTTCCGGTAGGCATTGACCCCGGCTGGGACCACAACGTGGGCAAGAGCTGGATCACACCAGAACTCGCCTTGGGCGAAAAGCTGGCCCGCCTGCCGCTGGAACTGCGCGGCCCGATGGTCGATAAAACCATTTCACCAGCGTTTCAAACGGTGTTGAATGCGCGTTTCAAGGCCTTTCAAACGGCCCTTAAAGCGGCAGGCCGACCCAGCGGGGCCGCACAAATCGTCGGCTATCTGGATAGCGCCACCTTGGGCGCGCTGGCGACAGAGCTACCCGCCACGGTGCTGGAGTCCACCGCCGTGGTGGTGATGGACAACAACACCAAGCACCTGGAAGGCCAGCACAAAGCGGCATCCCCGCAACAGTGGCCCGCCGAGTGGTTGGACGCGCTGCCCGAACACTTCCGCAACTACCGGGCGGTGCTGTTGGACCTTGACCAGGGCAGCATCGTGTTTGTGCCCCAGGGCAGCTTCAACCAGACGCTGCCCAAGATCACCGTGCGCCTGAACCAAAAGTCCAAAATGGGTAAAACGGTATCGGTGGTGTCGCTGGGGAGCGCCGCCATCTCCAACCTGGACAACCCAAAAAAGTACAGGCTGCTGCTTGGAACGCTCCAGAAGTAGGAAAGCCCACCAAGGTGGGCTTTCAGTCAAGAAGGGCGCTAAGTTTCATAATAATGCCGCCACTGGGGGCGGAATCTGGCTGGTGCATTTCCAGTCCATTGACTTGGTTGAATTCTAGTCTTTGGGCACTTTTCATGCAATTTTTGGTTCCACAACGAACATTTATCGGTCATTTTTCCAACACATTGCGCCCAATTTTGGGCAGCTGCTGGATCAAAACAAACGTTCGCCACCATTCCCCCCGGAATCACCCAACCCATTGATTCCATTGACCATTCGGCCCATTTTCTGGCCCTCCCTCCTGGATCAATCTAAACGTCTCCCCCCTTGACCAGCTTCTGGCCCTGCTCTGTGCCCCAGTGGTGGTGGTTGATCTCGGTGTCGATGTAGCCGGGGCAGATGGCGTTGACGTTGATGCCGTACTTGCCCCACTCCACCGCCATGGCCTTGGTCATCTGGATCACCGCCGCCTTGCTCATGCAGTACACGCCGATTTGCGGCAGCACCTTGAGCCCGGCCATGCTGGCGATATTGATGATGCGGCCACCGGTAAAGCTGCCGGGGGCCGAGCCGTTGGCCCGGGCCAGCATGCGCTTGCCCACCTCTTGCGCCACAAAAAACGCGCCACGCACATTGGTCTGGAACATGAAGTCGAAGTCGTCTTCGGTGACGTCCTGCAGCCGCTGGGTGGTACTGACGCCTGAATTGTTGACCAAGATGTCGATGGAGCCCACCTCGGTTTCGGTGTGCGCCACGGCAGACTTGATGGAGTCAAAGTCGCTCACATCCAGCTCCACCACGTGGGCGTCGCCGCCCTCGCCGATGATCTGGGCGCGCAGCGTTTTGAGCTTTTCTACCCGGCGGCTGGCCAGCACCACCGCCGCACCAGCCTGCGCCAAGGTGCGGGCGAACTGGGCACCCAAACCGCCCGAGGCACCGGTCACCAGGGCCACACGGCCCGAAAGATCCATGTTGTATGCCATAGCGTAGACTCCAAAATAGTTTTAAGTTATAACCATATTGCAGTAAAAAAAAACAGGCCACCAGCCGGGTTTTCTGCTGCGTGAACGTCCGGCTGGTATGCCCCGATTGTGACAGTCCCAACGCATTCGCCCGCATAAAATCAACGGCAGATCAGCCCCCTACAGCGAAGAAAACAAACCCATGACAAACGAAGAAATATTGGCCCAGTTTGGCCCCCGCGAAGCGATGGAATACGACGTGGTGGTGGTCGGCGGCGGCCCCGGCGGCCTGGCCACGGCCATCCGGCTGAAGCAGCTGGCGGCATCCACCGGCAAAGACGTGTCGGTGGTGGTGCTGGAAAAGGGCTCCGAGCCCGGCGCGCACATCCTCAGCGGCGCCATCATGGACCCGATTGCCCTGAGCGAGCTGTTCCCCGACTGGAAGGCCATGGGCGCGCCGCTGAACCAGCCGGTGACCGACGACGCGATGATTTTCCTGGGCGAAAAATCGTCCTTCCGCACACCCAACTTCCTGCTGCCCGGCTGTTTTCAGAACCACGGCAACTACATCGTCAGCCTGGGCGCAGTCACCAAATGGCTGGCCGAGCAGGCCGAAGCCCTGGGTGTGGAAATCTTCCCCGGCTTCGCCGCTGCCGAAGTCTTGTACAACGCCGACGGATCGGTAAAGGGCGTGGCCACCGGCAACATGGGCGTCAGCAAAGAGGGCGAGCCCACCGCCGACTTCCAGATCGGCATGGAGCTGCACGGCAAGTACACCGTGTTTGCCGAAGGCGCGCGCGGCCACCTGGGCAAGCAGCTGATCGCCAAGTTCAAACTGGACGACGGCAAAGACCCACAAACCTACGGTCTGGGCATCAAGGAGGTGTGGGAAATCGACCCCAAGCGCCACCAGCCCGGCTTTGTGATGCACACCGCTGGCTGGCCCATGGACAACAGCACCTACGGCGGCGCCTTTCTGTACCACATGGAGGGCAACAAGGTCACGCTGGGCTTCATCACCGGGCTGGACTACAGCAACCCCTACCTCAGCCCGTTTGAAGAATTCCAACGCTGGAAGACCCACCCCAACGTGCGCTGGTACCTGGAAGGCGACGCAAAGCACGGCATCAAGCCCGCCAAGCGCCTGGGCTATGGTGCCCGCGCCATCACGGCAGGTGGCTTGTCCAGCCTGCCCAAAACCGTGTTCCCCGGCGGCGCGCTGGTGGGCTGCGACGCAGGCTATTTGAACGTGAGCCGCATCAAGGGCAGCCACGCCGCCATCAAAACCGGCATGCTGGCCGCCGAGGCCGCGTTTGAAGCCGTCACCAACGGCCGCCAGCACGACGAACTCAGCGCCTACCCGACGGCGTTTGAAGCCAGCTGGCTGCACACCGAGTTGCACAAGGCACGCAACTTCAAGGCCTGGTTCAAAAAGGGCTTGTTTGTGGCCACGCTGATGAACGGCATCGAGCAATTCGCCCTGCGCGGCCACATCCCCTGGACGCTGCGCCGCGACAAGCCCGACCACGCCTACCTCAAGCCCGCCGCCGAGTGCCAGCCCATCGTTTATCCCAAGCCCGATGGCAAGCTGACCTTCGACCGCCTGAGCAGCGTGTTCATCAGCAACACCAACCACGCCGAAAACCAGCCCGCCCACCTGACATTGAAAGACGCGTCCGTGCCCGTCGGCATCAACCTGCACACCTATGCCGGACCCGAGGCACGCTACTGCCCGGCTGGGGTGTATGAGTTTGTGAAGAC
Source organism: Comamonadaceae bacterium (assembly GCA_947451445.1). Taxonomy (GTDB): domain Bacteria; phylum Pseudomonadota; class Gammaproteobacteria; order Burkholderiales; family Burkholderiaceae_C; genus Rhodoferax_B. The sequence continues at coordinate 354 of CANFZJ010000158.1, read as the reverse complement.
CGACGCGGGCCAGGACCGCCTGCAGATCAACGCGCAAAACTGCGTGCACTGCAAGACCTGCGACATCAAGGACCCGACGCAAAACATCGTTTGGGTGACGCCCGAAGGCGGTGGCGGGCCCAACTACGCGGGAATGTAGGTTTTAATGCATTTTTTCAGGCATTAAAACCGATGCCAGCGCACATACAACGTGCGCTGGCAGCTATTATTTTTAACATCAAAAATAATAGCAAGCAGCAAACGCCGAATCATTCCATTTCCAAATCATTTCTGTCTAGGAGCCTGTCGGACTTTCGGCATCGAAGCGAAATTCGACCCCAGCGAGGACAGTTTTTGCCGGATTTGCAGACCAAT
>CANFZJ010000157.1 GCA_947451445.1 Comamonadaceae bacterium | reverse complement strand
GAGCCACTTTGCCGTGTCCAACGGCTTCAAGTTCCAGGACAAGCCCTGGGACCCCAAGTTTTACTACGACGACCCCAAGCTGGCCGAAACCATCGCCTACCTGGCGGGCATGCCGGGCAAGGGCCTGTCGGCCAGTTTCGAGAACACCAAGTCGCTGGGCTCGGACGCGATGTTCGTCGCCAAAAAGGTCGCCATCGTGCCGCAGGGCTCGTGGATGATGACCTACTTCAAAGACAACGCCAAGTTCGACTACGCCTGGGTGCCCCTGCCCACCGGCCCCATCGGCAACCGCGCCACCATGTTCAACGGCCTGGCCGATTCGATCTGGGCCGGCACCAAGGTGAAGGAAGAAGCCTGGAAGTGGGTCAAGTACCTGGGCTCCACCAGCTGCCAGAGCGTAGTGGCCAGCTACGGCGTGGTGTTCCCCGCCATCAAGGGCCAGGCCGAGCGCGCGATTGAAGTGCAAAAGACCAAGGGCATCGACTCGTCGGCCTTCATCACCATGTCCAAGTCCAAGACCTTCCTGGCCCCAATTGCCGACAGCGGCTCCGAGATCAACGAAGTGATGAAAGCCGCACTGGAAGCCGTGTTGGCAGGCAAATCAGATGCCGCCAGCGCCCTCAAGGCCGCCAACACCAAAGCCAACGAACTCGTCAAAAACTAAAGGAACCGAAGTGGCACGCAATCTCAAAATCACCCTGATCGGTGCAGGCAGCATCGTCTTCACGCGCAACCTGCTGGGCGACATCCTGGCCTATCCCGAGCTGGCGGGCTGCGAGATTGCGCTGCACGACATCGACGAGCACCGGCTGCGACTGGCCGAGGGCGTGGCCCGCCGCGTGGCGGCCACCCTGGGCGTGGTGCCCACCATCAGCGCCAGCACCGACAGGCGCCGTGCGCTGGCCGGGGCCAGCTTCATCATCAGCACCATCCAGGTGGGCGGCTACAAACCGGCCACCGTGACCGACTTTGAGATCCCCAAGAAGTTTGGCCTGGAGCAAACCATTGGCGACACCCTGGGCATCGGCGGCATCATGCGCGGCCTGCGCACCATCCCCGTTCAATTGGCCATGCTGAAAGACATGGAAGACGTGTGCGCCCCCGGCGCGGTGCACCTGAACTATGTGAACCCCATGGCGATGATTACCTGGGCGCTGAACGCGGCCAGCACCCGCATCCCCACCGTGGGCCTGTGCCACAGCGTGCAACACACGGCAGAAGAGCTGGCGCGCGACCTGAACATCCCCGCCGAAGAAATCCGCTACCACTGCGCGGGCATCAACCACATGTCGTTCTACCTGCGCTTCGAGCACAACGGCGAAGATTTGTACCCCCGCCTGCGCCAGATCCACGCCGAAGGCCGCGCACCCGACTGGAACCGCGTGCGCTACGAAATGCTGCACCAGCTGGGCCACTTTCCCACCGAGTCGAGCGAGCACTTTGCCGAATACGTGCCGTGGTTCATCAAAAAGGGCCGCGAGGAGCTGCTGACAAAGTTCAACATCCCGCTGGACGAATACCCCGGCCGCTGCGAAATCTTCGAGCACGCCTGGCCCTACATCGAACGCGAACTGGCCACCCCCGGCTCGCAAAGCCCCGAAGCGCTGATGGCCCAGCTGCAAGCCGCCAACATCCACGTCATGCCGCGCTCGCTGAACGATGCCGCCCGCCTGCTGGAAGGGCTGAACACCGTCACCCGCTCGGTGGAATACGGCAGCTCCATCATCCATTCCATGGTGACCGACACCCCGCGCGTCATCAACGGCAACGTCATCAACCGCAACCTGATCGATAACCTGCCCCAGGGCTGCGCGGTAGAAGTGCCCTGCCTGGTGGATGCCAACGGCGTGCAGCCCACCCGCGTGGGCAAGCTGCCGGTGCAACTGGGCGCGCTGATGCGCACCAATGTGAACGTGCAAGAACTGGTGGTGGCCAGCGTGCTAGAGCAAAACCGCGAACACGTCTACCACGCTGCCATGCTGGACCCGCACACTGCCGCCGTGCTCGACCTGTCGCAAATCCGCAGCATGGTGGACGAACTGCTGGTCGCGCACCGCAGCTTCCTGCCTGAATACTTGCACGCTTAATCGAAAGAAACACCATGGCCAGCATCGAACTCCAAGCCGTCAACAAAAACTACGGCAACGACGTGGCAGTCATCCGCAATGTCGATCTGCACGTCAAACAGGGCGAGTTTTGCGTCTTCGTCGGCCCCTCGGGCTGCGGCAAATCCACCCTGCTGCGCATGCTGGCCGGGCTGGAAGACATCACCAGCGGCGAACTGCTGATCGACGGCGTGCGCATGAACGACACCCCGCCCGCCAAACGCGGCGTGGCCATGGTGTTCCAAAGCTACGCGCTGTTTCCGCACATCACCGTGTACGAGAACCTGGCCTTTGGCATGACGCTGGCCAAGGTGAACAAAGACGTGATCCGCAAAAAGGTGATGGACGCCGCCAAGGTACTGCAACTGGACCACCTGCTGGACCGCAAGCCCAAGGCCTTGTCCGGCGGCCAGCGCCAGCGCGTGGCGATTGGCCGCGCCATCGTGCGTGAACCCGGCGTATTCTTGTTTGACGAACCCCTGTCCAACCTGGACGCGGCGCTGCGTGTGCAAACCCGCTTCGAGATCGCCAAAATCCACCGCGACTTTGGCCGCGCCGCCACCATCTATGTGACGCACGACCAGGTCGAAGCCATGACGCTGGCCGACCGCATCCTGCTGCTGAACGCCGGCCCCGCCGTGCTGACCGAGGGCAGCGTGGCCCAGTGCGGCAGCCCGCTGGAGCTGTACCACCGCCCGCGCAACATGTTTGTGGCCGGTTTCATCGGTTCGCCCCAGATGAACTTCATGGCCGGTAAACTGGTCAGCGGCAGCACCGAGCTGGCCCACGTGAAGCTGAAAACCGGCGAAATCATCGAAGCCATGGTGGATGCCAGCGCGCTCCAACCCGGCCAGCCCGTCACCGTGGGCATCCGCCCCGAACACGCCCAGCTGGGCACCGCCACCCAAAGCGTGGTCCGCGAGGTGCAGTGGCAAGAGCGCCTGGGCGAATCCACCTACCTGTTCTTGAACAGCGGCGTGGCCAACGAGCCCCTGGTCGTCAAAGCCCCCGGCCATGCCCATGCCGACGCCGGCCAGCGGGTCGCCGTGAGCGTGCCATCGGCCTCGCTGCACGTGTTTGACGGCAACGGCCACGCACTGGAGCGCCGCATCCCCATCGCCGACGTGCAAGTACCCCACGCAGCTTGAGCCACCTCCCTCTCCCGCGTGCGGGAGAGGGCGTAAATCCAATATCCCGCCCCCCGCCCATGACCGACTTTCTGACCCTGCACAGCCCCCACAGCACCCTGGTCCTCGAATGCCCCGCCAATGAAGCCCCGCTGTGGCGCTACTGGGGCCCCCGCTTGCCCGATGCCAGCACGCCCGGCGCAGCCCTGCGCGACACCCGGCCCCTGCCCTCGTTCATGCTCGACTTTGACCAGCCGCTGACGCTGGTGCCCACCTTTGGCGTGGGCTGGTTTGGCCAAAGCGCGCTGCTGGCGCACCGGGCGGGGCAAGACTTCGCCCAGGCCATCACCCGCTGCGAGGTGGAATGGACCACGCCGGGCCGCGCCGCCACCCTGCACCTGTTTGACGACGTGGCCCGCCTGCGCCTGGACGTCACCCTGGCGTTGAGCGATGCCGACGTGCTGACAGCGCAAACCACCCTCACCAACCTGGGCGACACCGCGCTGGACGTGCAGTGGCTGGCCGCCGCCACCCTGCCCCTGCCCGGCCATGCCCACACCGTGCGCTCCTACGCGGGCCAGCACAACCATGAATTTCTGCTGCAAACCGACACCCTGACCCGCAGCCGCTGGCAGCGCGAAAGCCGCCGGGGCCGCACCTCGCACGACTGCTTTCCCGGCGCGGTGGTCACCACCCCCGGCAGCACCGACGACAGCGGCCTGGTTTTTGGTGCGCACCTGGCCTGGTCGGGTAACCACCAGCAAAGCATCGAATGGCTGCACGACGGCCAGTACCAGTGGCAAATGGGCGAATGGCTGGCCCCCGGCGAAGGCCTGCTGCCCCCCGGTGCCAGCCTGGCCACGCCCGAACTCATCGCCAGCTGCTCCACCCAAGGCCTGAACGGCCTGGCCGCCAACTTCCACAGCGCCCTGCGCGCCCGCCTGCCCTGGGCTGGCGGCCAGATGCGCCCTCGCCCGGTGCACCTGAACACCTGGGAGGCCTTTTACTTCGACCTGGTCCCCGCCGACGTGATGGCCCTGGCCACGGCAGCCGCCGACGTAGGCGTGGAGCGTTTTGTGCTGGACGACGGCTGGTTCCAGGCCCGCAACCACGACCGCGCCGGTTTGGGCGACTGGTGGACCGATCTGTCCAAGTTCCCCGATGGCCTGGGCCCGCTGGCCGCCCACGTCAACGCCCTGGGCATGGAGTTCGGCCTGTGGGTCGAGCCCGAAATGGTCAACCCCAACAGCGCGCTGTTCCGCACCCACCCCGACTGGGCGCTGCAAATCGCCGGGCGGCCCCTGCTCACCGCCCGCCACCAGCTGGTGCTGAACATCGCCCACCCGGCCGCTGCCGACTACCTGTTCGACAAGCTCGATGCCCTGCTGCGCGACCTGCCGATTGCCTACCTCAAGTGGGACCACAACCGCGACCTGACCACCGCCGCGCTGGCGGGCGGCACCGGCGGGGCCGGTTACCGCGCCCAGGTTTTGGCGGTGTATAGCCTGCTGGCGCGCTTGCGTGCTGCACACCCTGCTATAGAAATTGAAAGCTGCTCGGGTGGCGGCGGGCGTATCGACTTTGGCATCCTGCGCCACACGCACCGCGTCTGGGCCAGCGACTGCATCGACGCGGTGTCGCGCGTGGACATACAGCGCGGTTTTGGCCAGTTCTTCCCGCCGGAAATTCTGGGTTCGCACATCGGCACCGCCCCCGCCCACACCACCGGCCGCAGCCAGTCGCTGGCCTTCCGCGCCGCCGTGGCCATGACCGGCCACCTGGGCGTAGAGCTGGACGTGCGGCACCTGGACGACGCCACGACAACCAGCCTGCGCGGCTGGATCAGCCTGTACAAGACCCTGCGCAGCCAGTTGCACCAGGGCCGCGTGTGGCGCGGCGAGGCCGCCGACAGCCTGGTCTGGCAAGCCCATGGCGACGCGGACAACCTGCTGCTGTTCGTCTTCCGCATCCAGCCCACCACCCACCGCTACACCCCGCCGCTGCGCCTGCCCATGCTGGACGCGCAAGCCCGCTACCGGGTGGAGCAACTGGTGGCCATCGAAGGCGAAGGTGCAAAGCAATCGCCTTCCCCGTTCTTTGCCGATTTGCAGGCCGACGGTGTGGAGCTGGACGGCGCTTGGTTGGCCCAGGCTGGGTTGCCCATGCCACGGGCGACGGCGGAGACGTGTTTTATGGTGCGGTTGCGGCGGATTGCTATTTAATTTATAGCTTACTGCGCAGATGGAACGTGCGCTGGAGGCCTATTTGGCATGTAGTCTCTGTGAGGTGGTTGACGCCACGGGCATGGTCGGCCGGGGTGTGCGCCCGGCAGCGCAGTAACTTTCTTTTGCTTCGCCAGAAGAAAGTCACCAAAGAAAAGGCGAGCCGAAGTCGTTGCCCCTGCGCTGCGCTACGGGTACGCTGCGTTGCTCAGTCTGAGCGGGGTCTGGCTAAACTCGCCTGCGGCTCAAACAACGCCAGCCCTGATCCGCTCAGACTTCCGCTACTCGCCAACGCCACACGGCGTGTGGGCGGACAGCCGGGGGCAGGGGGCCGGATACCAAATACCGGGCACCGAACATCCCCCTCACCCCGGCCCTCTCCCGCAAGCGGGAGAGGGAGCAAAACCGGGGCTGCCTTGCGCCCTAGGCGCAATGCGGTGCGCAGCGCCGCCGATCCCCGGGGTCCCCCTCTGGATGCGCCTGGGATGCGTGCTTTTGGCGGGATCAGGAGTGCGCTTGTTTGAGCCGCAGGCGAGTTTGCGCACTCCCCCGCCAAAAGTGCGCAGCCCAGGTTGCCCGTAGCGACAGCGCAGGGCCGCACGAAATGGGGGTGGCCTTTTCTTTGGTGACTTTCTTTTGGCCAAGCAAAAGAAAGTTACTCGCCCGCCGGGGCGACTACCCGGCCAGGGATGGCAGTGGCGTCAACAGCATCCTAGAAATCACAAGCCAAATCGGCCTCCAGCCCACACAGAAACGGCGCAACAAGCTATAAATAACATAGCACTCAATCACCCAACTTCACCCCACAAGTACTCACCCCCAGCAACGCATACGGCGGGCAGCGGCGGGTTAGGCCGGTGCCCAGCAGCACCAGGCCCAGCCAGCCCCACCACCCTACGGTGCCGGTCGCAGCCAAGGCCACCAAAATTACCCCTGCAACGATGCGCAGAATGCGGTCGATGCCGCCAACATTGGGTTGCATATCCAGTCCTTTCGTGTTGAAGATGGCGCTATTGGGCGCGCCACGCTGTCGAAAGTCTGTGATCTAGGTCACTTGGCGGCCAGATGGCGCAGGCCTGCGCTGTCCAGAATGGTGATGCGCTCGCGCGACAGGCTAACCCAGCCGTCTTGCGCAAAGCGCTGCAACAAGCGGCTGACGATCTCGCGCACCGTGCCCAGTTGGTCGGCCAGCGCCTGGTGCGTGGTGACGACGACCAGGCCGTGGCCCAACAATGCGGCGGCCAAGCGCTGGTCCAGCCGGTGAAAGGCGACCGCATCGACCAAGGACCCCAGGTCGGTCATGCGCTGGGCGAACAGGCCCAGGATGTCGTTGCGAAAAGCCACCTGGCCCAGCCACGTTTGAAACACGTCGCCCGGCACCACCAGCACCTGGGTGGGCTGGGTGGTCACCCCCGTGGCGGCCATCGCTTGCTGGCGAAACAGGCTGGCAGCCGACACCAAGCACAGCTCGCCGGGCCCCACCCGGTACAGCTCCAGACTGCGGCCGTCGGCGGACGACTGGAACACCTTCACCTCACCTTGCAGCACCAGCGGAAAGCCCTGGCACGGCTGCTGGGCGGCAAACACGGTGTGGCCTGCTGGCAGCGTGTGCGGGCCACTGCTGGCGGGCAGGTCGGCCAGCGCGGGGTGGACACCGGCCAGGCTGGGGTAGCTGTCGATGGCGGTCACGGTGCGGGCGCGGCCCCCTCCATCCGCAACCCCTTAGGCAGCGGAAACTTCACCGTCTCCTCAATCCCCTCCATCTTGCGCACCGACACAGCGCCTAGCGCGCGGATGCGGTCGATGACTTGCTGCACCAGCAGCTCGGGGGCGGAGGCACCGGCGGTCAGGCCGGCGCGGGACTTGCCTTCAAACCAGACGGGCTGCAGCTCGTCTGCGCTATCGACCATGTAGGCGGGCGTGCCCAGCTTTTCGGCCAGCTCGCGCAG
>CANFZJ010000156.1 GCA_947451445.1 Comamonadaceae bacterium | reverse complement strand
GTATTCGCAATGGCTGGCCGCATTTGAACGGCCTTCGGGCGTTTCGTACCACAGCGCCAGCAGCACGGCCTTCGGCGCGCTGTTGTCGGCCAGCCAGCGCAGCACCGTGCGCTCTGAAACGTCGAGGTGATGGGCCAGCATGGCGGGTGTTCCGTGCAGGTCGATCATGTAGCGGCGCAGTTCCCCGGTGTACATTTTTCTGGGGCTGATCGTGGGCAGCTTCGGGATGGGTTTTTTGGGCTTTTTCATGGGCACAGTGTCAGCCTTGGCGGCTGGCTTTGATGCGAAGAAAAAGCAACCACGAACACACAGCACTGACAAAAACGTACTTAAGACAATGTATATTATGTTAAGTTAACTTCTCATAAAAGCACCAGAATGCACGCGCACTACGTATGCCATACTTCTACGCGCTGTCCCGGCACTGTCGCTTCCAGACCTGTATTTCCATTCGCTTTCACCATGCGCAGCCATAAAAATCTTCTCTATTTGATTATTGGCACCCTGGTTGTTGCCTATATTTCGATTGCTACGGTGCAGTACCGCCAGTTCAGGAACATGGAGACAGTCATGCAGCGCAGCGACACCAATGCGCTGTGGACCTTTTTACAAATCGATGTTGAATACCCGCAATTTGATTTGCTGCTGTACCGCTACCAATCCGAGCCCAGTCAAGCCGCGCTTGAAAAACTGCAGTTACGGTATGAGATTTTCGTCAGCCGCATCAACGCCATCAGCTCAGGCACTCCGCGCACCTTGCTGATTGATGAGCCCCAGTATGGCGCGACGATGGCCCAACTGCAGCGCTTTGTCGTGGAAGGCGACTTGCTGACCCAAACAGGGTTAGATATGACAACGGCAGCCCAAAGACTGCCCCTGCTACGCGAAAAATTGGAGCACTTACGCGACCCCATCCATGATCTTTCGTTGCTGGCTTCGCGGGTGTCTTCCAATGTGGCGGATGCCCGGACGGCTGAAGTACGCAGCCAAAACATCCAGACCATCGTCTTAACCAGTTCCCAAGCGCTGCTGACTTTCTTTTTGACCTGGGCCATGACACGGCAATTTCGCGAACGCGGGCGGGCCAAGTCAGAGTTGGTCCTGTCATTGCAGCGCAACGAAGAAGCGCTGGAGGCCCGGGTAAACGCACGTACGGGCGAACTCAAAGCTGCCAATGAAGCACTGCGTGCCAATGAAACCGAGCTGCTCGCGGCCCGAGCCAAGGCAGAGGAAGCATCGCAGTTGAAATCCAGTTTTTTGGCCAATATGAGCCACGAAATACGCACCCCCATGAATGCCATTATCGGTATGGGTCACCTGGTGCAAAGTGGCGATCTGAACGCCCAGCAGGGCGAATACATGGAGAAAATCCAACGCTCCAGCCAGCATCTGCTGGCCCTCATCAACGATATTCTCGATCTCAGCAAGATTGAGGCGGGCAAGCTAGAGGTGGAGTCCATCGAATTTGGTTTGCAGGGTTTGCTGGATAACGTGGCCAACCTGGTCGAAGAAAAAAGCAAAAACAAAGGCCTGAACCTGGTCTTTGACTATGACCCTGCCCTCCCCGCCTACCTGTGCGGCGACCCGCTTCGGCTGGGCCAGATTTTGATTAATTTTGCGAATAACGCCGTCAAATTTACCGCGCGTGGAGGGGTCATGGTCCGGGTACGCCAGCTCCAACAGCGCGACAGTGCCGTTCAGGTGCGGTTCGAGGTAGAGGACACCGGTATTGGATTGACTGCAGTGCAGCAATCACGGCTGTTCGAGCCATTCCAGCAAGCCGATGCGTCCACCACCCGCAAGTTCGGCGGCACTGGGTTGGGTCTGGCCATCTCCCAAAAGCTGGCCGAGCTGATGGGCGGCACGGTGGGTGTCACCAGCGCCATTGGCGAAGGAAGTACTTTTTGGCTGAACGTCTGGCTGGAAAAAGGAAACAACCAACAGCGTATTAGCGCGCGAGATTGGCTGCCCCACCGCGCCCGAGCAGTAGAAGAGGACATGGACCTGTCGCCTCTCAAAGACGCACGTGTGCTGCTGGTAGACGACAACCTGCTGAACCAGCAAGTTGGCGCTGGCCTGCTGGGCTATGCAGGGCTGAAAGTAGATATTGCCCCGCATGGAGAAGCTGCGCTGGCCATGCTGGGCAAGCAGACTTACGACATGGTGCTGATGGACATGCAGATGCCAGTGATGGACGGGTTAACCGCCACCCGCCACATCCGGGCGAATCCTGCCTGGCGCAATTTGCCCATTTTGGCGATGACTGCGAATGCCTCTGGCGCCGACCGCGACAGCTGCATCGCCGCCGGTATGAATGGCTACCTGGCTAAACCGATTCAACCCCACCTGCTGTTTGCACTGCTGCTGCAGTGGATTCCGGCCCGCTGACAGGGACATCAGGTGCGGTGGATCAGCAGCGTCTCGTAAACAAAGTTTTGCAAAATCGCCTGGTCGCTGACACCCACATCGTGAAAATTAATGCCATGTGAGTACACCGTGTGGAACGTGGCACCGTCTGCAGTACTGCCGGCCGACTGCTGAACGCTGCGAATAGATGCCGTGGTAGTAATCGTCACATCGGTGTTGGACGCCTGGTCACGCAGCGTGAACTCAATCTCCACCATGTCACCCGACGCCCCCAGCGGGCGGGCGGTAGATACCAACGCGCCACTCAGGCTGATGTCGGACAAGGTGGCTGTTTTGAAATTTTGCGGGTCCAGCGGGTTTTTGATCTTGACCGGCAAATTGGCTTTGACGCGCACGGCCTTGCGCAAGCCCACTTTTTGGATCGCACTGGGAAAGGCCAGCACCATGTAGGCATGCGGTGTGGTTAAAACAGCTTCCACCTGGCTGGAAAAGGTGTACACCGATACGCCCGAAAAGACGCGGACGATGACCTCGTCTCCTTGGTGCAAAACACCCTTTTCCGCGGGCGTCTTCAGCAACAGGTATTCGCCAGAAACGAACCCAATCAGCGAGGTGTAGTGCACGGCAGGGTTGACCGTCTGGCTGGGCATGATTTGCATGCGCACGCCGACCTGCAGGCCCATGTCTTCAAATTCGATGGTGGATTTTTTCGTCATGGCGTTAGCGTCAAGTCACTGGTCTGCTGCGGATCGGGTCTGACGCCGTAGCGATGAAAGTTAGGTGTTCGAACAATTTAGTAAACGGGCAAATTCGTTTGAATTTGTTACCGTATACAAATTTTAACGCCGACAAGCATGGCAACAAACTCTTTATCGCAGCCGGGACGTACGCCCGCGGCAGGCCCAACTTAGTACAGCGACGCCGTGGGGGCAAACGAGAAGTGGACCGTGGGGCCGCTGATGTCGTTGAACGGCATGCCCAGCGCAATTTCGCCGGTGCCGTGCAACTGGCAATCGTCGCGCCGCAGGGGTACATCGGTATCGCTGCCGGCAAACCGCACCCAGGTGCCAAAGCTGCTCAGGTCGGTCAGGAAGAAAGCACCGTTGCGCCATTCAATGCGGGCATGCAGACGGGACACACGGGGATCGTCCACAAAAAACTCAGCCTGCTCGCCCCGCCCCAGGTGCACCGGCATGTCGGCCGACGAAAAGCTGCGGCTGCTGGTCAAGTACACCAAGTGGATCTTGCCCTGCAGCTGCGGCTCTGGCCGCTCCATGCTGGCCAAGGAGGCTTGCATGGTGACGAATTCGGTCACCACGCCCTCTTGCCATTCCAATTTGTACAGCGGGACGGCTTCGGTCTTGCCACGCAGGTTGATCGGGCCCAGGCTTAAAAAGCGTAAGCCCTGTGCTTTGTCAATCTCTTGCACCGCCGACTCGGTGACCCAAATCTGGTTGGCCCCGGACAAGTCACTGAGCCGGGACGCTACATTCACGGCGTCGCCGTAGCAGTCACCATCGACCTCCAGCACCTCGCCGCGTGCAATGCCAGCTTTGATTTCCATGCGAATGTTGCTGGGCCAGGTGAGCAAGCGCAGTTGGTGGCCGCGCTGAATGGCGATGAGCGCATCGGCCGCATGGCCCGCGTGGGTAAACACGGCCAGCACGCCGTCGCCCAGCTTTTTGACCACCCGGCCCTGGTGGGCTTCGCAGACATCGCCAATCCACTGCGTCAGGCGCATCACGGCGCGGGTCGCCTTTTCATTGCCCAGCGCTTCAAAAAAGGCGGTGCTTCCGGTGAGATCGGCGAATACGACAGTAGCCTGAACGACCATTCTGGAGACTTTAAGAGTGAAATTACAGTTTAGTGCACAGCAGCCGGTTTAAAGCGCGAAAAACGCGATATGGCGATGTGCAAACAGTTGCAAGGCAACGCCGCCAGACCTGTTTCAATGGTGTTCGTGGTGGCCCGGATGCCCCAGGTGGCCCCAGACCATCATCGCGTCACGCCCTTGCAACGCCAGTTCTACCTTGGCCCCTACGGGCAATAGCACCTTGGTCGGCACGTGGCCAAACGGTAGATTGGTCAGCACCGGCACGTGCAACTGGCTGCGCAGCCAGTCCACCACCGTTGCCATGCGGAAGTTGCGGTCATGCGGGGTTTTGCTAAAACCCGTGAACTGGCCCAGCACAATCGCCTGCTGTTGGGCCAGCACACCCGCGTACAACAACTGGGTCAGCATGCGTTCGATGCGGTAAGGGTGCTCACCCACATCTTCCAAAAACAATATACCGCCCTGCACTTGCGGAAAATACGGTGTACCCAGCTGCGATACCAGTACCGACAGGTTGCCGCCCCACAGCGTCGCATCTTTTAAGTAAAAATCGGCTTCTGCGCAATCAGCACCTGCACGAGCAGCTATGGATTGCATAGCAATATCGGCGTCTGCTTTGCCCATCCGCCAGCCGGTGCCCTCGCCCTGCCCTGCGACCAAGTCGTCAAAACAGGCTTCCATGATGTCGTCCGGCACGCCACCCTCCCCCGTGTTCGCGCCAAAGTCTTCGCCCAGTGCCGGGCCCGCCCAGGTGACGGCCCCGGTTTGTGCGAATACGGCGTTTTGCAGCGCGGTGAAGTCACTGAAGCCGACAAACTGCAGGCCGTGGGCGATGGCGTGGGCCACGGCGGGGTAGTCGATCTGGCCCAGAATGCGCGTCAGGCCGTAGCCGCCGCGCGAGATCAGTGCCACGTCGGCCTCGCTGGCGGCGGCCCGGTGGATGGCGGCTACGCGGGTCGCGTCATCGCCCGCAAAACGCATATGGCTTTTGAGCGCGTCGGCGTCGATCTCGACCGTATGGCCCAGGGCCTTAAGCCGGGCTACGCCGCGTTTGAAGGCAGCCTTGTCGCGTACCGCGCCGGAGGGGGAATAGATGTAGATATGTTTGGTCACGGCTGCAAGTATCCCTTATAGGACTTACGTAGCGCCCGCCTAATGCCTCGGCCACGCGGCAAAGGCCCGCAGCGCAGCGCGGTGGCCCTGGTCGGGGTACGGCCGGGCATCCGCTTCGATGTTGGCAGCCAGCACCTGCACCTGCGCCACGCGTTCCGACGCCGCCAGACCCAGCAGATCGCCGCCCTGCACGACCAGCCGCACCGCCTGTAAGTTCAGCTGCGCCATCCATTCCAGCAGAATTTGACGGTGCCAGTCCCGGGTGTGCACGGCCTCTTTTTTAGGTTTGTCGCTGCGGCCAAAGCCCACCAGGTCGGGCACCAGCACGCGGTGGCCCGCTGCCACCCAGTCGGGCAGCATGGGGTGGTAGTCAGCGCTCCAGCCATTGGCGCTGTGCAGGCAGACCAAAGTAACGGCGGCATCTGGTGGGCCTGCGTCCAGGTAGTGCATGCGCAGCCCGGCCAGGGCGGGCAAGTCAGCGATGTACTGGGACGGCCAGGGCGATGGCGTAAACCGGGTCGCGGGCGTGCGCAGGGCATCTTCGCGCAGCGGCTGGTGGGTTTGGCGTTGGTCGGCGCGGCGCTGCTGAAAAAAGGTTTGCAGCAAGGCGGCACACTCTTCGGCCCGCACGCCGCCCTGCACCAGTGTTTGGTGGTTGATTTGCGGGTGGGCAAACACGTTCAGTACCGACCCGGCCGCGCCGGTTTTTGCATCTAGTGCGCCAAACACCACCCGCTGCAGCCGGGCGTGCAGCATGGCTCCGCTGCACATGGTGCAGGGCTCCAGGGTGACGACCAGCGTGCAGCCGTCCAGCCGGTAGTTGCCCAGCGCCTGTGCGGCGGCGCGCAGCGCGGTGATTTCAGCGTGGGCGGTCGGGTCGTGGCCGTCGATGGGGGCGTTGCGCCCGGTGGCGATGACCACCCCGTCCCGGATGACAACCGCGCCCACCGGCACCTCGCCCGCTGCGGCGGCCAGGCGCGCCTGGTCCAGCGCGAGTTGCATGGCGTCAAAGTCGGTCATGGTGCGTCACTATATTTTTTATAGCTGCTGCCGCACACTCCATATGCGCTAGAGGCATAAAAATCATCAAGGTTTGTCATCTGGCTCGGCGCGTGGTGCTTGCAGGGCGGCATCTATGCTGTGCTGGATTTGTTGCTGCATTTGCTGCGCCGAAGCGGCCCGTGCCGGTGCAGCCAGCTGCGACGGCAGCTGCTTTTTGGCCAGTTGTGCCACGACCAGCAGCACCAGCAGCAAACCCAAAGCGCTGAAGAGGATGCGCATAGTGAATAGCCCCTCGGGGCGGTCAAATGGCGAATTTTACGGGGCTACAGCCCCGGCAGCCGGTAGTCCTTCAGCTGCTCACGCAGCCGCATTTTCTGCATCTTGCCGGTCGCGCCCAGAGGAATAGCGTCCACAAACACCACGTCGTCGGGGATTTGCCACTTGGCGATCTTGCCGTCATAGAACTGCAGCAGCTCGGCCGCCTCCAGCACGGCCCCTGGTTTTTTGACGGCCACGATGATCGGGCGCTCGTCCCATTTGGGGTGCTTTACGCCGATACAGGCGGCCATGGCAATGGCCGGATGGGCCACGGCGATGTTTTCCAGCGCGATGGAGCTGATCCATTCGCCGCCGGACTTGACCACGTCCTTGCTGCGGTCGGTGATCTGCAGGTAGCCGTCGGGGCAGATGGTGGCCACGTCCCCGGTGGGGAACCAGCCGTCCACTAGCGGACTGGGCGCGTCGCTGCGGTAGTAGTCGGACACGATCCACGGGCCTTTGACCAGCAGGTCCCCGGCAGATGTACCGTCATGCGGCAGCGGCTGGCCTGCGCCGTCCACCACCTTCATGTCCACCCCGTACAGCGCCCGGCCCTGCTTGAGGCGGATGGCGATTTGCGCTTCTGCGGGCAGGCTGAGGTGCTTGTTCTTCAGGCTGCACAGCGTACCCAGAGGCGATGTTTCGGTCATGCCCCAGGCGTGCAGCACCTCCACACCGTAGCCGTCCTGAAAGGCGCTGATCATGGCGGGCGGACAGGCCGAGCCACCAATCACCGTGCGGTTCAGGCTGCTGAACTTCAGCCCATTCGCTTGCAAATGGCCCAGCAGCATTTGCCAGACGGT
>CANFZJ010000155.1 GCA_947451445.1 Comamonadaceae bacterium | reverse complement strand
TCGGTCAGCCCCCGGCTGTGGACGAAGCGCATGAAGCAGCGCGCGCCGTTGCCGCAATGCTCCACCTCGCCGCCGTCGGCGTTATGGATAGCGTATTCAAAGTCGATGCCCGGTGCGTTGGCCGCGCGGACGGACAAAATCTGGTCCGCGCCCACGCCAAAGTGGCGATCAGCCAAGAAGCGGTACTGGGCGGTGCTGAGGCCCAAGCGGCCCCGGGTCTCGTCGAGCACCACAAAGTCGTTGCCCGCGCCCTGCATTTTGGTGAATGGGATGTGCATGGCGGGATTATCCCCTGTGGCTGCGGGTACTCGCCACCCATCGACGGGCACAACGACTCTCAGGCCAGGAACCCGTGGAACCGGCTTTGCCGGGCCACTGGGTTCGCCCCCTGCAAGGGGGTTGGCGAAAGCGACACGCAGTGCGCGAAGACTGGGGGTGAGCCAAAGTCAGTCGAAAAATGCCCGTGCGTAGTTGATGGGCGCGTGGTCGGCCAGTTCGCGCAGCAGCACGTTACCGCTGCGGCCCAGGGTCTGGGCCAAAAACTGCACCCGGCCCTGGGCGCGGTCGGCGCTGGCAAAGGCCTCGCTGGCGTCTGGCTGCAGCTGCCCGGTGTGGTCGATCAGCAAGGCGGGCTCGGGGTGGCTGTAGTGGAACAACTCGGGTGGCAGGCGCGGCACCTTGTCGCAGCAATGGACCAGCCGCGTCACGTCCAGCCCGGCCAGTGTGGCCACAAACGCGGCGTTGCCCACACGCGGACAGCCCAGGGTGACGAGTTGCTGCGCCCCCAGCAACGGAGCCATCAGCGTGGCCAACGCACCGCCCAGGCTGTGGCCGCAGACCAGCAGGTGCTGGCGCCCGGGGCAGGCGGTTTGCAGCCATTTCTCAATGTCCAGATGCACAGGGCCCCAAGCGGCGGCAAAGCCCTGGTGGACTTGCGTGCCCGGCGGTGTCCACGGTACGGGCAGAAACCGCAGGTCGGTCAGCAGGTCGGTAAATGTGTCGGGCTGCGTGCCCCGCAAGGCCACCAGCGCCAAGCCATCCGATGGGCGAAATGCGCCAAATGCCTGGGTACCGCCGCAGTTGAAGTGCTGAAAATGCGCTAGCCCGACGCGCTGCAAAGCATCCACAAGACGCTGGTGCTGGGCCGTCGACTCCTCCGCCCGGTAGTAGGCCAGCCGCGCCGCCTCCACCGCCAGCTGCAGCCGGGAAACCGACTGCCCGGCGACGAACAAGGTGTCGCGCAGCTCGGGATGGAACAGCGCGTCCACGCTGGGGTCGTAGGCGATAGGCATGGGCGTCCTTTATGGAATTGATAGCAGCTTACGCTGATTCCACGTGCGCCAATGGCACTTTAGGCACGTAAATTTGTACGGCCTTCCCATGCGCCCCAACGCCCGAAAAATAAAGTGTGAAGCCCACCGATAAGCCGGATTCTGTGCACTGCGGTTACCCACAATGTGACCGCCATTAATCTGGGCCGGGGGTCGCCCCACCGGCTCGGTGCTACCTACCCGCCAACTCCGGGGGCCCCGTCAACGTTGGCCTACTTGGTATTGCTGCGCGTAGAGATTGCCCGTTTCACCCTTTGCGGGCTCTGCCCGCAAAGGGTGCTGTGCTGTCCACGGCTTGCGCCGCGGGCGTGTGGCTTACGCCACCCGCGTGCCAGCTTGCGCTGACACCGCACAGACCACCCACGGGGGTTGCCTGCAAAGACTCGTCTCTGTTGCTCTAATCCTCACCTCACGGTGGACAGCCGTTAGCTGCTACGCTGCCCTATGCAGTCCGGACGTTCCTCCAGTGCCAGGTTTCCCATATGGCACCAGCGGCGGTCTGGCGGGCTTCACGCCTGCATTATCGCAGTACGCCACAATGGCCCAACTTACCGTCAACCTCTAAGGACCCCCATGCCCGCACCCTCCATCCTGCACACCATCGGCAACACCCCGCACGTGCGCATCCAGCGCCTGTTTGGCCCCACCGCCAACGTGTGGATCAAGTCCGAGCGCAGCAACCCGGGTGGCTCGATCAAGGACCGCATCGCGCTGGCGATGGTGGAGGACGCTGAAAAATCCGGTGTGCTGCAGCCCGGCGGCACCATCATCGAGCCCACGTCGGGCAACACCGGCGTCGGCTTGGCGATGGTGGCGGCGGTCAAGGGCTACAAGCTGGTGCTGGTGATGCCCGACAGCATGTCGGTCGAACGCCGTCGCCTGATGCTGGCCTACGGCGCATCGTTCGACCTGACCCCGCGTGAAAAGGGCATGAAAGGTGCCATTGCCCGCGCCCAGGAGCTGGTGGCGGCCACGCCCGGTGCCTGGATGCCACAGCAGTTTGAAAACCCGGCCAACATCGACGTGCACGTGCGCACCACGGCACAAGAAATTTTGGCCGACTTCCCCGACGGGCTGGACGTGCTGATCACCGGGGTGGGTACGGGCGGCCACATCACCGGCTGCGCCAAGGTGCTCAAAGCCGCCTGGCCGCAGCTGCAGGTGTTTGCAGTGGAGCCCACGGCATCGCCCGTCATATCCGGCGGCGCACCGGCTCCGCACCCCATCCAAGGCATTGGTGCGGGCTTCATCCCTAAAAACTTGGATGTCACCCTGCTGGACGGCGTGGTCCAGGTAGATGCCGAACCAGCCCGCGAAATGGCCCGCCGCAGCGCCCGCGAAGAGGGCATGCTGGTCGGCATCTCCAGCGGCGCCACCCTGGCCGCCATCGCCCAAAAGCTGCCCACCCTGGCCGCCGGAGCGCGGGTGCTGGGCTTTAACTACGACACGGGCGAGCGCTATTTGTCGGTAGAAGGTTTCTTGCCCAGTTAAGTATAAAAACAGGCTTTAGCGCATATAGAACATGCGCTAGCAGCTATGCTAAACATAGCAATTAGCCCTGTCCGGTAAAATCGGCGCCCCTGCTTGATAACTACAAGCCACCCGGCTGCCCCCCATGATTCGCCTCTCAGAACTCAAACTCCCCCTAGCCCACACCGAGGACGCACTCGCCGCCCTGGTCGCCCACACGCTGGGCCTGGAGCCCGCGCAGATCGCCCACTTCCACATCTACAAACGCAGCTTTGACGCCCGCAAGGCCGCACTGCTGACGGTCTACATCGTCGATGTGGCGCTGGCCGACCCGGCTTTGGAGGCCACCTTTTTGCAGCGCCACCCGGACAGCCCGCACATCCGCCCCGCACCCGATATGGCCTATATGCCCGTGGGCGTGGCCCCGGCGGACTTACCGGTACGCCCGGTGGTGGTCGGCTTCGGCCCCTGCGGCATCTTCGCGGCGCTGGTGCTGGCGCAAATGGGCTTCAAACCCATCGTGCTGGAGCGCGGCACCACGGTGCGCCAGCGCACGCAGGACACCTGGGGCCTGTGGCGCAAAAACGTGCTCAAGCCCGAGAGCAATGTGCAGTTTGGCGAAGGCGGGGCGGGCACGTTCTCCGACGGCAAGCTGTACAGCCAGATCAAAGACCCGCGCTTTCTGGGCCGCAAGGTGATGCACGAGTTCGTCAAGGCCGGTGCGCCCGAGGAGATTCTGGTCGCCGCCCACCCGCACATCGGCACCTTCAAACTGGTCAAGGTGGTGGAAAACCTGCGCGAGCAAATCATCGCGCTGGGCGGCGAAATCCGCTTCGAGCAGCGCGTGACCGACGTGCAGATTGAGGCTGGGCACATGCGCGGCCTGACCGTGCTGAACCAATCCACCGGCGAAAGCTACGCCCTGCGCGCCGACCACGTGGTGCTGGCGCTGGGCCACAGTGCACGCGACACCTTTGCCATGCTGCACAGCCGGGGCGTGTACGTGGAGGCCAAGCCGTTTTCCATCGGCTTTCGCATCGAGCACCCGCAAAGCCTGATCGACCGCGCCCGCTGGGGCCGCCACGCAGGCCACCCGCTGCTGGGTGCGGCCGACTACAAGCTGGTGCACCACGCCCAAAACGGCCGCGCCGTCTACAGCTTTTGCATGTGCCCTGGCGGCACCGTGGTGGCCGCCACCAGCGAGCCGGGCCGCGTGGTCACCAACGGCATGAGCCAGTATTCACGCAACGAACGCAACGCCAACGCAGGCATCGTGGTGGGCATCACGCCGGACGACTTCTCCGGCGGGCCGCTGGCCGGGATTGAATTGCAACGCCAGCTCGAATCGCACGCCTACGTGCTGGGCGGCAGCAACTACCAGGCCCCCGGCCAGTTGGTCGGCGACTTCATTGCGGGCCGCCCATCCACCGCGCTGGGCAGTGTGGAGCCGTCGTACAAACCCGGCGTGCTGCTGGGCGATCTGGCCAGCGCCCTGCCCGGCTACGCCATCGAGGCCATCCGTGAAGCCCTGCCCGCCTTTGGCCGCAAGATCAAAGGCTTTGACCTGCATGACGCGGTACTCACCGGGGTCGAAACCCGCACCTCGTCCCCGCTGAAGATGACCCGCGACGACGAATTCCAAAGCCTGACCGTGCGCGGCCTGTACCCGGCAGGCGAAGGCGCCAGCTACGCGGGCGGCATTTTGTCGGCCGGGGTGGACGGCATCAAGGTGGCCGAGGCGGTGGCACGGAGTGTGTTGGCAGCCTAAGCTTGCAAACCCGCCCCGGGGCCCCAGCTACCTATTCGGATTCCAGATCCATACGAAATTAAGCGCAAAGCCGCAGACAGTGCGCTAGGAAGCAACGGCATATTCGGATGGATCTGGAACCGGAATCAGCCTGCCCCGTATGGACACCGCCACCACCACCCTCATCGCCCTGTGCCTGCTGGCGCTCATATGCGCAGGCGGGCTGGTGCTGCCCGCTTGGTGGGTGTTGCGCAGGCGACGCAGGCTGCAGCGGCAGGCTTTTCCGGCCAGCTGGCGCAAAATTTTGCGGCGCCGCGTGCCGCTGCTGCGGCGGCTGCCCGCCGATTTGCAGCTGCAGCTGAAAAAGCACATGCAGGTATTCATCGCCGAAAAAGCATTTATCGGCTGCGCGGGGCTGCAGGTGACCGAAGAAATGCGGGTGGTGGTGGCCGCCCAGGCCTGCTTGCTGCTGCTGAACCGGCCTGCGGGCTACTTCCCCAAGTTGCGGCAAATTTTGCTGTACCCCGGCGCGTTTGCGGTGGAACGCACACAGGACGACGGCAGCGGCGTGCTGCAGGAGCAGCGGCGGGTGCTGCTGGGCGAATCCTGGTCGCAGGGCCAGGTAATTTTGTCGTGGCAGGACTGCCTGGATGGCGCAGCGGTGGCCGACGATGGCAGCAACGTGGTCATCCACGAATTTGCCCACCAGCTGGACCAGGAAGACGGCCACGCCAACGGCGCACCGCAGCGCAGGCAGCACCCGCAGCGCTGGTCCCAGGTGTTTCGCGCGGCCTTTGCCCGGCTGCGGCGCGAGGCGCACGTGGGCGAACCCGGTCTGCTGAACCACTACGGCGCGCAAGACCCGGCCGAGTTCTTCGCGGTGGTGTCCGAGGTGTTTTTTGAGCAGCCGGTACAGCTGGCGCAGGACTACCCGGAGCTGTACCGGGAGTTGGGTGCGTATTACCGGGTGGACCCGGCGGGGTGGTGAATCAGAAATTTAAGCCAAATAGGCCGTTTGCGCAGGTAATACCTGCGCGAGCAGCTATTTATTTAATAGCAATCATCCCACCGGTTTCAACCACGCCTCGGCCAGCCGCACCCAGTAGCTGGCGCCCAGCGGGATCAATGCGTCGTTGAAGTCGTAGCTGGGGTTGTGCAGGGTGCAGGGGCCCATGCCGTGGCCCAGGGCGCGGTGGTCGCCGTCGCCGTTGCCGATGAAGGCGTAGGCACCGGGCTTGGCTTGCAGCATGTAGGCGAAGTCTTCCGCGCCCATGGTGGGCTCCTGGGGCAGCACATTGTCGGCACCGACCACCTCGGCCATCACCTGGCGGGCGAAAGCGGTCTCGGCGGGGTGGTTGACGGTAGGCGGGTAGTTGCGCGCAAATTCAAAGTCGCAGCGGGCGTCGAAGGCGCTGCACAGGCTGTCGGCAATCTGGCGCATGCGGGCTTCGATCTGGTCCAGCACGGCGATGGAGAAGGTGCGCACCGTGCCCTGCAGCTCCACGCTGTCGGGCACGATGTTGGTGGCCGAGCCGCCGTGCACCATGGTGACCGACACCACCCCGGCGTCGATGGGCTTGAGGTTGCGGCTGACGATGGTCTGGAAGGCCAGCACCATCTGGCAGGCGATGGGCACCGGGTCCACGCCCATCTGCGGCATGGCGGCGTGGCTGCCTTTGCCGTGGATGGTGATCTTGAATTCGTTGCTGGACGCCATGACCGGGCCGGGGCTGAGGGCAAACGTGCCCGCCGCCATGCCCGGCCAGTTGTGCATGCCAAACACGGCGTCCATGGGGAAGCGGTCAAACAGGCCTTCGTTGACCATCTCGCGGGCCCCGCCCCCGCCCTCTTCGGCGGGCTGGAAAATCAGGTAGACGGTGCCATCAAAGTTGCGCTGCGCCGCCAGGTACTGGGCGGCCGCCAGCAGCATGGCGGTGTGGCCATCGTGGCCGCAGGCGTGCATCTTGCCGGGGTATTGGCTGGCGTGGGCAAAGGTGTTGAACTCTTGCAGCGGCAGCGCGTCCATGTCAGCGCGCAGGCCGATGGCTTTGGGGGAGCTGCCGTTTTGCACAATACCGACCACCCCCGTGCCGCCCAGACCCCGGTGGAACGGTATCCCCCACTCGGCCAGTTGCTGCGCCACCCGCTCGGCGGTGCGCACCTCCTGGAAGCACAGTTCAGGGTGGGCGTGCAGGTCGCGGCGCAGCGCGGCGATGGCGGCGGACTGCTGGGTGATGGCGTCGATGGTGGGCATGCCCACAATTTTAGGCCGCCAACGTCAGGTGCGCACCCGCCCATCGCCGGTCAACATCGACAAATCTACGTAGCTGGAGCCCACGTGGTCGGCCCCCGAAAACGCTACCGTAAAGCCGCCGTACGACTGCCGGCCCAGCGACTCCAGCCCAGCCACCAGCCCTTCGCGCGACAGGTTTTTGGCGGCGGCAGCGCGCTTCAGGCCGTCCACCATGACCTTGGCGGCCAGGTAACCCTCCATGCTGGAGAAGTTGGCCTTGGCATCGCCACCTGCAGCGGCCACGGCGGCGGCGAACTCCAGGGCGATGCCGGTTTTCTTGCTGTAGGGGGATGGCATCACCTGCGACACCACGACTCCCGCGCCGTCTTTGCCCAGCGCATCGGCCAGCGCCTGGGTACCCACAAACGAAACGTTAAAAAATTGCCCACCGTAACCGCCCTGGCGGGCCGCACGGATGAAGGCCGCCGCCGAGGTGTAGGCGGTGATCTGCACAATCGCGTGTGGCTCGGCAGCGCGCAAACTTTGCAGCGCCGCCGCCACGTCCACCGAGTTGCGCTCTACCGTGGCCAACGCCACTGGCTTGCGGCCCAGCTTGGCCAGGGCCTTCGTTACGCCCTCCAGCCCCGCCTTGCCATAGGCATCGTTCTGGTAG
>CANFZJ010000154.1 GCA_947451445.1 Comamonadaceae bacterium | reverse complement strand
GAACCTTCGCATGCTGGAATCAAAATCCAGTGCCTTAACCAACTTGGCGACTCCCCTACACGGGTCAACAGCGCGACGCTGCTAACCGATTAACCATCGCTGGATGCCCACCCAAACAGGGGGTGTACATCCATATTGCTGCATTTGTGAACTTGCCATGCATCTGGTGCATCGCTCACATCTACGCATTCAGGCATTTGCGCAAATACTGCGCTGCCTGAGCCCGTCATTCTAGCATGTAAATCTTTGCCTTCCAGCCACTCAAGGGCTTGGTCTACAGCGGGGCAAAGATTTTTTGCGACGGGTTGCAAGTCATTTACTCCGAAGTAATATGGCTGTGCAGCAAAGCCTTCGAGTGTAGCACTATCTGTGTTGCGTTTTAGGAAGGGCGAGGAAAAAATCAATTTTGTGTCCAGCCCTTGTGGTGGTTTGACCACCAGGAACCGGGTTGGCGGCAGGGTAATAGGGGTGATCTTCTCGCCGATACCTTCTACCCAGGCATTGCGGCAGCCCAGAAAAAACGGCACGTCTGCGCCTAGCTGCAGTCCGATATCCTGTAGTTGGCGGGTTGTCAGTTGCAGGTTCCATAGGCGATTCAGTGCCAACAAGCAGGAGGCGGCGTCCGATGAGCCGCCGCCCATGCCTGCCTGTGCTGGGATGCGCTTGAGTACGCCGATATGGGCACCCAGTGTGGTGTGGGTCGCGGTTTTCAGAGCACGGGCAGCGCGCAGCACCAGGTCTTCGGGGGGGAGTGGGGTGCTCAGGTCTTCGCGGCTGAGGTGTCCGTCGGTACGCAGTTCGAAATGCAGGGTGTCGCACCAGTCCACCAGCATGAAGGCCGATTGCAGCAGGTGGTAGCCGTCGGCACGGCGACCAATGATGTGCAGAAATAGATTGAGTTTGGCGGGGGCCGCCACGTCGTACAGGGCTTGCATGCTTATTTGTCTAAAACCACCCGCAGGGTGGCTGTGGGTAGGGGCTGGTTGCGTAGCGCGGTCAGGCGGCCATCGTCCAGGCGCGATAGATCGGCTTGCCAACCCGGCACGGGCGTATTGTTGCCACGGAGCCAGTCGAATAGTGCGGCCAGTGGCAGCGGTGCGCCAGTGGCTTCTGTCACCAGGGCTTCCAGCGAGTTAAATTGGCGGACTTCACCACGGGCGTGCAGCGCAGCAGTACCGGGCTGCCATTCCAGTCGCGCCACCGTGCCACCCAGCGGGTTGAACAGAGTGAATTCGCCTTGGTCGGGGGCGCCTTTAAGTTCAAAACTGGCAGAAAACGACTGGGCAGACTGCGTATCTACCTGCACGGCCAAGCGACCGCTCCAGAAGGCACCGCTGCCGGGTGCGTCATGGCGTATGTGGGCGCACGCGGTGACCAGCGTAATGCACAGTAGCAGGCCTACCCAGCGCAGCAGCGATTTCAAAGCTTTACGCGCAGGCGTTTGATAGTTTCCTGCAGGGTTTCGTTGTCGCTATTGAGCCTCAGGCCTTCCTTCCAGATGGCGGTCGCGCGGTCACGCTGGCCCGCGGTCCATAGAACCTCGCCCAAGTGGGCGGCGATCTCGGGGTCGGGTTTTGCCTTGAATGCGCCGTCCAGTACCCGCTGGGCTTCGTCCAGGTTGCCCATGCGGAACTCTACCCACCCCAGGCTGTCGGCAATGAACGGATCGTTGGGCACAAATTCCAGCGCTTTGCGGATGAGGTCGCGGGCTTCTGGCAAGCGCAGGTTGCGCTCGGCCAGTGAATAGCCCAAGGCGTTGTAGGCGTGGTGGTAGTCGGGTTTTGCGGCGATCAGCTGGCGTAACAGCCGCTCCATTTCGCCGAGCTTGTCCAGCTTTTCAGCCAACATGGCCTGGTCGTAGAGCAGGTCGTTGTCGTTCGGGTTTTGGGCGACAGCGATGGCCATCAGGTCGTAGGCGCGTTGGAATTGCTTGTTGTCGCGCAGCAGCTGGACTTGTGCGGCGAGCTTTAACCGCGTTTCTTGTGCATCGCGCTCCGGTAGGGCTTGCAACAGCGCAAGGCCTTGGGCCAGCTTGCCTTGTTTTGCCAATAGCGATGCGCGCCGACTTTGGGCTGCCAGCAGTTCGTCGGCATTGTCAATTTTTTTCAGCCAGGCTTCTGCTGCAGGATAGTCTTTGCGCTCTTCTGCAATCTGCGCTAACACCATATAGCCCTGTGCCAGGCCTCGGCTGCGGGCTTCGCTGACAGGCAGTGCCTGGGCCAAGGCGACAAAGCGACGTAGTGAGGTATCGGCGGGGCCGAATTGTCTTTCTTGTACCTGTAGGCTGCCCAGTACCAGCCATGCATCGGGAAAGTCAGGGCTTTGGACAGTTAGTTGCTGCAGTTGCTGGATAGCTTCGCTGGTGCGCAAGCCATCCAGCAAGGCCCGTACATAGGCCATGTGCAGCTCAGGCAGGGGCTTGCCCGCAAGGTAATGCAGTACCACCGGTTCGGCCAGCGGTACCTTGGGGCCCATCATTTCCAGCGCCAGTTGGACGGGCCCCGGTGCGCTGGGATCCAGCGTTTGGGCTCGGCGAGCTGCCTCCAGCGCGCCGGAGGTGTCGCCTGCGCTCAGGCGCATGCGACCTATGGTAGTCCAGGCGGATATGGCTGCGGCGGGGTCGCTCAGGTAGTCGGCCAGCACCTGCTCCACCAACTTGGATGCTTGTTTTTTATCTGAAATCGGGGCGTAGCTGATCGGAATGGCGGCGATGGCGGCGGCCCTGTCGGCAGCGCTGGCCATGGCCAGTTCGGCCTTGAGTGGTTCGGCGGTCTCTGCCGGGCGGTTCAGCGCCAGCAACAGTTGCAGCACATAGCGGTTGGCCTCGCGAGATGCGGGCTGGGCCCGGCTCCAGGCGCGGGCGGCTTGCAGGGCCGAGTCGCCAGAGCGTGACTGCAGCGCTATCTCGATGGCTCGCCGGTACAGGCTGCCATCGTTGGCTTTGCGCGCGCCTTCCAGGTACAACTGGTAGGCGACGCCTGGCTCACCGCCGGCAGCATTCAGTTCGCCCAGCAGCAGAATGTAGAACAGCTCGCCATTGAGCGCTGATGGCTCCGGAATGGCTTCCGGCGCGGGTGTGGTGGCAGGGGCGGCTTGGGCAGGCAGGCAGGCTGCTACCAGGGCCAGAGTGGCAAAACCGCATGCGGCCAGTCGGTGGAATCGCTTCATCAGCTCATAATAATCCAACCCCATATATATCTGCCTGCCATGCCTGAGTTACCCGAGGTAGAAGTTACCCGTTTGAGTTTTGCCGACCGCATCCAGGGCGCACGCATTGCGTCTGTGCGCATGGGCAAGCCGCTGCGTTGGCCGCTGGGCTGTGACCCCATGCTGCTGCAAGGCCGTACCGTGCTGCAGGTGCGACGCCGGGGCAAGTACCTGCTGCTGGACCTGGACCCCGGCTTGCTGCTACTGCACCTAGGCATGTCGGGCAGCCTGCATTTTGCCCAGCAGCAACCGGCGCCCGGGGCGCACGACCATTGCGATCTGGCTACCAGCCGTGGCGTGTTGCGCCTGCATGACCCGCGCCGTTTTGGGGCCGTGGTGTTTGCCGAGAACGAAGACGCCCCGGCCGCCGTCAAGTTGTTGGGACACCTGGGTATGGAGCCCTTGGGCGACGGTTTTTCTTTACCTCACTTTTACCTGGGCCTGCAAGCGCGCAAAAGCGCCATTAAACAAGTGCTTCTGGCCGGGGAGGTGGTGGTGGGCGTGGGCAATATTTATGCATCCGAGGCCTTGTTCATCTCGGGGATTCGGCCCACCACGCGGGCTACCGACATCAGCCGCCCGCGTGCTGCCAAGCTGCATGCTGCGGTGCGCGACGTGCTGGCGCGGGCGGTGCTGAAGGGCGGTAGCACCTTGCGGGACTTTTCCAACGCCCAGGGCGAAAGCGGCTACTTTCAGCTGGAGGCCATGGTCTATGGCCGCGAGAGCCAGCCTTGCCGGGTCTGCGGCACGCCCATCCAGTCCATGCGCCAGGGCCAGCGGGCCACCTATTTCTGCCCGCAATGCCAGAAGCGCTGAAGCTGCAGTGCTACATTTATTCACAAATTTCGTGAACCCCTAAGTCCTTTTTTTACGAAACCAATCCCCTGTGGCGACAACTTTCAACGAGCAACTGGGCCAGTACGGCGCGTGGCGGCGTGAATTCGCGCTACGCCTAAAGCTTTTGTCGGCTTGGATGAAGGAGCGCGCGCTGTTGGACGCTGGGGTGGAGGCGCAGCTGCAGCGGCTGGAAGAGCAGATGCGCAGCGACAAAGTCACCGTGGCTTTCGTGGCCGAGTTCTCGCGCGGCAAGTCCGAGCTGATAAACGCCCTGTTTTTTGCCAACTACGGGCGGCGCATCATGCCCGCCAGTGCGGGACGCACCACCATGTGCCCGACCGAGCTGGGGTATGACGCCGCTGTGCCACCGTGCTTGCGGTTGCTGCCGATTGAGTCGCGTTTGCAGCCCCAGTCGCTGGCCGATTGGCGCCAGTTGCCCGACCAGTGGACCGAGATCGCCCTGGACGTGGACGACGCCGAACAGTTGGCCCAGGCGCTGCTAAATGTGACCCAGGTGCGGCAAGTCACGCAGGACGAAGCCCGCGCACTGGGTTTTTGGCACGACGATGCCCCCCAGGACAATCCACCGGTGGACGCCAACGGCCTGGTCGAGGTGCCCCGCTGGCGGCATGCGCTGGTCAACATAGAGCACCCCTTGCTACAGCAGGGGCTGGTGATTCTGGACACGCCGGGCCTGAACGCGATTGGTGCCGAGCCTGAGTTGACCGTGAACCTGATTCCGCAGGCGCATGCCGTGTTTTTTCTGCTGGCGGCCGATACCGGTGTCACCCAGTCGGACATGACCGTGTGGCGCGAACACCTGAGCACCGGGGCCACCGATGTGAACGCGCGGATGGTGGTGCTGAACAAGATCGACACTTTGTGGGATGCCCTGAGCACACCTGAGCAGGTGCAGGCCCAGATCGACCGCCAGCGTGCGCAGTCGGCCACCACCCTGGGCGTGCCGGTCCAGCAGGTCATGGCGGTGTCGGCACAAAAAGGCCTGCTGGCCAAAATTACCGGCGACACCGCCTTGCTGCAGGCCAGCGGGCTGGCCTTGCTGGAGACCACGCTGGGCGATGGCATTTTGGCCCAGCGCCATGCCCTCTTGCGGTCCGCCGTGGCCCACGGGGTGACTGAGTTGCGCAACGTGACCGGGCGGGTGCTGCAGGTTCGTCGCCGCGACCTGATCGAGCAAAAAATGGAGCTGCAAGGCCTGGGCGGCAAGAACTCCGTGGTAGTGAAAAACATGCGCACGCGGATTGAGCAGGAAAAGCACGAGTTTGATGCAGGCAGCGCCAAGATCCACGCCCTGCGCGCGGTGCAGCGCAAGCTGCTGGGCGACGCATTCTCCCTGCTGGGTAGCCGTACTTTGAAGACCGAAATGGCCGCGCTGGCCGGGCTGCTGCGCCAGCGCGGCTGGAAGGTCGGGGTCAAAACCGTCTACGGCGAAACCTTTGCCCACCTGCGCAGCAATATGGCCCAGGCCCAGGCCGTGGCGACCGAGCTGCAGAGCATGCTGGACGGCACATTCCGCCAGCTCAACGCCGAATTTGGCTTTTTGTTGCAGCTGGCGCCCCTGCCCGAGTTACCTCGCTTTCAGGTCGAGCTCGACGAGATCGAGGCCAGCCATGTGCAGTACCTTGGTTTGCGCAATGTCTTGAAGTTGGCCCAGCCCGAGTTCGCCGAGCGCTTGGTGCGCGCCCTGGCAACCCGGCTGAAAGGCGTCCACGCATCTGCTTTTGCCGAACTGGAGCAGTGGAGCAAAGCCGCGACGGCCCAGCTGGAAGACCAGCTCAAAGAGCGTCGCCAGAGCTTTGTCCGACGCCTCGACGGCATCGACCGTATGCAGACTGCCGCTGGCGGCCTGGACCAACGGGTGGCCGAAATCGAAGTGCAGGAAGCCGTGCTCGGCCAGTTTGATGCCCGTTTGCAACTGCTGACCTCGTACTTTTTGACCACCGCCGAGCCGCAGGTGGCTACCGCATGACCGTATTGGCGATGGAGGCGATGGCCGGGACGTTCGCCTCCCCGACCGCGGTGGCTACCGCGTTTGCGTCCCAGGTGGTGCAGTGGCAGCAAAGCCATGGCCGCAACAGTCTGCCCTGGCAGAACACCCAAGACCCGTACCGCGTTTGGCTGTCGGAGATCATGCTGCAGCAAACCCAGGTCAGCTCGGTGCTGGACTACTTTCCGCGCTTTCTGGCCCGCTTCCCGGATGTGAAAAGTCTGGCTGCTGCCAGCCTGGACGACGTGCTGGCGCTGTGGAGCGGTCTGGGCTACTACAGCCGAGCCCGCAACCTGTACCGCTGCGCCCAACAGGTAGTCGAGGTGCACGGCGGACGCTTTCCGCCCACGGCAGAGGCATTGCAGACGCTGCCCGGCATTGGCCGATCCACGGCAGCGGCGATCGCCTCGTTCTGCTACGGCGAACGCGCGGCCATTTTGGACGCCAATGTCCAACGGGTGCTGACCCGGGTGCTGGGCTTCGATGCTGACCTGGCTGTCGCGGCCAACGAGCGTGCCCTGTGGGACCACGCCACCGCCTTGCTACCCGCCCAGCCCGGCCTGCACACCATGCCGCGCTACACCCAGGGCTTGATGGACCTGGGGGCCACCGTTTGCATGCCGCGCCAGCCGAATTGCCTGCTCTGCCCGGTGCAGCCGGTCTGCACCGCCCAGCGCCAAGGCACGCCGGAGAAATACCCGGTCAAAACCCGCAAACTCAAACGCAGCAGCGAATCCTGGTGGCTGCTGTGGGCACAAGACGCTTCTGGCCGGGTATGGCTGCAGCGCCGCCCTGACGCGGGCGTCTGGGCCGGTCTGTACTGCCTGCCCGTGTTTGACAGCCGCGACGCTTTGGTGGCGCTGGTCGGCGCGCTGCCACTCGATGACCAGCCCGGCTTTCTGCACGTGCTGACCCACAAAGACCTGCACCTGCACCCGGTGCAAATTGCCTGGCCTGAAGGTGCCCCTCCCAATGGACCGGGCCTGTGGGTCGAGGCGGGTGGCTGGCCTGCGTTGGGCTTGCCTGCGCCGATTCGTAAATTACTGGAGGCGGGTTGATTTGCTATTGTTTGTATAGCTAACTGCGCAAGTAATACCTGCGCTAGAGGCCTAAAAGATGCTTATTTTTGGTATTGCCCACACCAATGAACCTGTCATCGTCACATAGCGTAAAAACTTGCCTACTGCCATGTAGCCCAGGCAGGGCCAGAACGGCAGCTTGAGCCAGCCCGCCACCGCGCACAGCGGGTCGCCCACCAGGGGCAGCCAGGCCAGCAGACAGGCCTTGGGCCCCAGCCGTTCCAGCCAGCCCAGCACACGAATGTGGTGGGCAGAATGGCTGTATTTGTTGGCTACCCGGTGTGCGCCAAAGCCCATCCACCAGTCCACCGCACCGCCCAGGGTATTGCCCGCAGTGGCCACCAG
>CANFZJ010000153.1 GCA_947451445.1 Comamonadaceae bacterium | reverse complement strand
CGCAGCTTTCACCGCGACCCGCGCGTGGTCGCCTTGCTGGCCAAGAGTCTCATGCACGGCCTGCTGCTGGCGGGCATGGCCAACTGCGGCAAGCACTTCCCCGGCCACGGCTTCGTCGCCGCCGACTCACACACCGCCATTCCCGTGGACAAGCGCAGCCTGAAAGCCATCCTGGCCATTGATGCCGCCCCGTACCCCTGGCTGGGCGGCAGCCTCAGCAGCGTCATGCCCGCCCACGTGATTTATCCCAAGGTAGACAAACGCCCGGCAGGCTTTTCAACCAAGTGGCTGCAAGACATCTTGCGCGGCAAGCTGGGCTTCCAGGGTGCCATCTTCAGCGACGACCTGAGCATGGCCGGGGCCCGCCAGATCGACGGCCAGCAACTCAGCTACACGGCGGCGGCCATCACAGCGCTGCAAGCGGGTTGCGATTTGGTGCTGCTGTGTAACCAGAGCCTGGGCGGTGGGCAAGAGGTGGATGGTCTGCTGGACGGCATGACCCAAGCCCAGCTCAAAGGCCAGTGGCAGCCCGATGAAGCCGCTGAAGCCCGCCGCCAGGCCCTGCTACCCACCACCCCCGCGCCCGCGCCCGCGTGGGACAGCCTGATGACCCAGCCCGCCTACATGCAGGCGCTGTGGCAGCTGCCCTGAAATACTATTGATTTAATAGCTACCAGCGCAGGTACTACCTGCGCTAGCGGCCAATTTGGCTTGAAAAATCAAGCCTCGCGGCGGAGTGCTGGGAACAAGATCACGTCGCGGATGCTGGGGCTGTCGGTCAGCAGCATCATCAGGCGGTCGATGCCGATGCCGCAGCCGCCGGTGGGGGGCATGCCGTATTCCAGAGCGCGCACAAAGTCGTGGTCGAAGTGCATGGCTTCGTCGTCGCCGCTGTCTTTGGCGGTGACCTGGGCTTGGAAGCGGGCGGCCTGGTCTTCGGCGTCGTTGAGCTCGCTGAATCCGTTGCCGAACTCGCGGCCGGTGATGTACAGCTCGAAGCGCTCGGTCACCTCGGGGCGGTCGTCGTTGGCGCGGGCCAGGGGGGAGATTTCGGTCGGGTGCTCCATGATGAAGGTGGGCTGCCAGAGCTTGTCTTCCACGGTTTCTTCAAAGTACAGCACTTGCAGGCTGGCCAGGGTGCGGCCTTCCAGGCGGTTTTTCGCTTCGGTCAGGCCCAGTTTTTTCACCGCGTTGGTCAGCCACACCGCGTCGAACACGTTGTCGCCTGCGTCGGTGTACTTCTGGATGGCTTCCACGATGGTCAGGCGCTCGAAGGGCTGGCCCAAGTCCACCGGCTTGCCTGCGTAGGTCAGCTGCAGCGAGCCAGTGGCACGCTGGGCGGCGTCGCGGATCAGGGTTTCGGTGTAGTCCATCAGGTCCTGGTAGTTCCAGTAGGCCGCGTAGAACTCCATCATGGTGAATTCGGGGTTGTGGCGCACCGAGATGCCTTCGTTGCGGTAGCTGCGGTTGATCTCGAACACGCGCTCGAAGCCGCCGACGATCAGGCGCTTGAGGTACAGCTCGGGCGCGATGCGCAAGAACATCTCTTGGTCCAGCGCGTTGTGGTGGGTTTTGAACGGCTTGGCATTGGCACCGCCGGGAATGGGGTGCAGCATGGGCGTTTCGACCTCCAGGAAGTCGTGGGCCACCATGAATTCGCGCAGGGCGCTGACGGCCTTGCTGCGCGCCAT
Organism: Comamonadaceae bacterium; assembly: GCA_947451445.1. Taxonomy (GTDB): domain Bacteria; phylum Pseudomonadota; class Gammaproteobacteria; order Burkholderiales; family Burkholderiaceae_C; genus Rhodoferax_B. Next base: position 5,811 of record CANFZJ010000153.1, on the reverse strand, counting down.
GAAGCGCTGGCGGGCCGTGGCATCGGTCATCAAATCGACGTAGCGCTGGCGGTACTTGGTTTCCTGGTCGGCCATGCCGTGGAACTTGTCGGGCATGGGGCGCAGGCTTTTGGTCAACAGGCGCACACGGGTGGCGTGGATGGAGAGTTCACCAGTTTTGGTTTTGAACACCGTACCCTCGGCCGCCACGATGTCGCCCAGGTCCCAGTGTTTGAAGCTGGCGTATAGCTCCGCGCCCACGTCTTCACCTTTGACGTAGACCTGGATGCGCCCGGCGGTGTCGCCCAGAGACGCATCTTGCAGCGTGCAGAAGCTGGCTTTGCCCATGACCCGCTTGAGCATCATCCGGCCCGCGATTTTGGCGCTGGCGCCGAGTGCGGCCAGTTCTTCGGTGCTGAGGTGGTTGAACTTTTCAAACAGGCCGGCGGCGCGGTCGCTGGGCTTGAAGTCGTTGGGGAAGGCGACGCCCTGGCCGTCGGCCTGCTGCTGGCGGATGGCCTTGAGCTTTTCGCGGCGCTCCAGGATCAGCTGGTTTTCGTCAATGGCTACGGGGGGGAGGGTGTTGTCAGACATGGGGATTTTTGGAAAAAAAGAGGGGGCGAAAGTCGCCAAACCCTTGATTTTAAAGCGGAGTCAGTGCGTGATGCCGTCGCGGCGCAAGACCTTGGAGAAGGTTTTTGCCAAAATTTGGCAGTCCAGCCAGAGCGATTGGTGCTGCAGGTAGTGCACATCCAGCGCTACTTTGGCGGGAATGGGCAGCTCGTCGCGGCCGTGGATTTGTGCCCAGCCTGTCAGGCCGGGTATGAGCTGGTGCACACCCTGGGCGGTGCGCAGGGCAATCAGATCCTGCTGGTTGAACAGGGCCGGGCGTGGCCCGACAAAGCCCATGTCGCCTTTCAAAATGCTCCACAGCTGGGGCAGTTCGTCCAGGCTGCTTTTGCGCAAGAAGCTGCCGATGGGGGTCAGATAGGTGTCTGGGTTTGCTAGTAAATGTGTAGCTACAGCAGGAGTACCTGTGCGCATTGAGCGGAACTTTGGCATAGAGAAAATGGCGTTGTCGCGCCCCACGCGGTTGGACCAGTACAGCGCCGGGCCAGGGGACGTGAGGCGCACCGCCAGCGTCACCAGCAAGAGGGGCAGTGCCAGTACCGGCAGCGCCAGCAAGGCCAGTAGCAGATCGAATGCGCGCTTCATCGCCTGTACTCTGCCACGGCGCGGCGCAGGCCTTCGTCCACGCTGATGGGGGGCGTCCAGCCCAGTAGGCTACGGGCCTTGCTGCTGTCTACCTGCAGGTTGCCGCACAGGCGCTGTACGCTGGACTTTTTGCCCAAGAGGGACGCACCCGCCAGCAGGGCCCAGGCGGGGATGGGGAGTAGCCGTGCTGGGCGTTGCATCGCCAAGGCCATGCGCTGGACCAATGCTGTGGTGGATAGGTCTTCGTTGTCGCTGGCCATCAAGATTTGGTTTGCTGCTGCAGGGTGGGTGATGCAGGTGGTGATGAGGTCTACCAGGTTGTCTATGCCGACCAGACTGCGCTGGTTGGCGATAGACCCTAACGGTAGCGGTATCCCATGGGCGACAGCCCGCGCTAAAGACGCAAAATTGGCGCGTACCCCAGGGCCGTACACCAAAGGGGGGCGCAGTATGGTGAGTTGCAGGCCCGTGGTATGTGCCAGGTGGCGTAAACCTTGTTCGGCCTCCAGTTTGCTGGTGCCGTAAGGGTCTTGTGGTGCGGGGGGCGTGGTTTCGGTGAAGGGCTGCCCCAGGGGCGTAGCCTCACCGTTGACTTTGACCGAACTCATGTAAATCAGCCGTTGCACGCCCGCTTGCGCCGCCATGTGCGCCAAGCGCATGCTTGCCGCCACATTGGCTTGTCGAAATGCCTGGATAGGGTCGTCGCTGTGTTCGTGCATGACGTGTACGCGTGCCGCAAGATGGACCACCACACCAACCCCTTTGAGTGCGGTGCTCCAGTCGGTGTCCGCTCCCAGGTTGCCCACCGGCACTTGCTCTACATGGGGGCCTAGCCGCTCTGCTGCTGGTTGGCGCACCGCGGCGCGCACGTTGAACTGTGTTTGCGTGCATAGCTGGGCCAGCAATGCGCGCCCTACAAAGCCAGTGGCACCGGTAACCAGTACTTTCACGGGTGGATGTACTCCATGAGTTTGCGGGGGTATTTGGACAAAATCTTGAACCAGTTGGTGGAGATGCCATTGTCACGGCAGGCGCGCATGACTGACTGGAGTGATAGCTTGAGTAGTCAGCGATACTAATGCGGCATATGCACGTTTTGTAGCGCCTGATGTCAAAGTTACTGTACTTTATTTCTGAAGATTGGTTCTTCTGTTCGCACTTCATCGAGCGGGCGAAAGTTGCCCAGGCGAATGGATTTGATGTGGTCGTCTTGGCGCATGAGGGGCGGCATGGTCAGCGTATTCGCGATGCCGGATTGCGTCTTGTGAACCTGAATATGCAGCGCAGTGGCATCAACCTGTGGCGCGAATTGGGCGTTTTGCGACAGGTGTGGCGTATTTATCGGCAGGAACGACCAGATGTACTGCACCATGTCGCGCTAAAGCCTGTTTTGTATGGTGGTTTGGTGGCCAGCTTTTTGGGGCTCAAGGCTATTGTGAATGCTCCAGTGGGAATGGGGTATCTATTCACTTCCCGTGATTTGAAAGCCCGGTTGTTGCAACCTGGGGTTAGATTTTTATTGCGTATCTTGCTCAATCCTCGCGGTAGTAAAGTGGTTTTTGAAAATCCGGAGGATCTGGCGAGCTATGTGACTCGCCAATCTGTGCGGGCGGAGGATGCCGTATTGATCCAGGGTGCTGGCGTGGATACGGCAGAGTTTTACCCGGCTGCAGGAACCCGCCGTGAGCCGGTTATCGTGATGGCTGCACGCATGTTGAAAGACAAGGGCGTGGCTGAGTTTGTCCATGCTGCAGCGCTGTTGAAGCAGCGGGATGTGCGTGCCACATTTTGGCTGGTGGGGGCTCCCGATCCCGCCAATCCCTCGTCGATTACCCACGCGCAGTTAGTTGCGTGGCAAAAACAGGGGAGCATTGAGTGGCTGGGGCACCGAGAGGATATGCCTGAACTGTTGCGCCAATGCGATATCGCCTGTCTACCGTCTTATCGGGAGGGCTTGCCCAGGTTCTTGCTGGAGTCTATGGCGACGGGGTTGGCGGTGGTCAGTACCGACGCGCCTGGATGCAGGCATGCCGTACAGCAAGGGGTGAGTGGGTTACTGGTGCCGGTGCGGGACGCCATGGCGTTGGCCGATGCGCTAGATCGGTTAATTCAGAACGTTTCTGAGCGTGTCAACATGGGTGTACAGGGTCGAGACCGGGTCTTGCGTGATTTCTCTAGTCCACTGATTACCCAGCAGACGCTGGCGATATACCAGCAGCTTGCGTCTAAGTAGCGGTATTTTTAGCGTACTAGGTTTTTGCAGGTGCAACTCACCCCGATGGCGATCCCATACGAGTCACCAAAGACCTTGAGCACGTTCGTAACACGCGCTGACCAAATTTCAAACAGGAAAAGGGTATGGCCAATGCCAGTAGTAATGGGTGTGTCATCCATCCTAAGCTGAGGAGGGCGATCAGCTCGCCGCGTTGCATGCGCCACAAGCTGGCGCTCAAACCTGTGTCGCCATAGGCTTGTTTGAACATGAAGGAAAGTGCTTCGGGGTGGTGGGCGCATCGCCAATCGGCTGCAATCCGGGCGAGCCATAACGCATAGTCTTCGCTGAGTTGGCCGGTCTGCGGAAAGTGCATGCTCGTATCGCGGCGCATCATGACCGACGAGGTGTGAAAAGGGTTGGATAGCATGGCGGGAAGCAGTCGGACGGGAGTGATGCGGAGGATCTTGCTGGTCGTCTCATGGGGTATAGCTTGTTCTATCCTCAGCACGGCAGAGTGCCCACCCAGCAGGTCCAGGTTTTGTTGCTCCATGGCTTGCCACTGACGTTCAATTTTGTGGGGGCTCCAGGCATCGTCGGCATCGAGAAAGGCAAGGTATTTACCCGTTGCTCGGCACATGCCTTGGTTGCGTGCAAACGCTACGCCACCATTGCGCGGCAGATCGAGCACTTGGCAGTTGATGTGAGTGTCGTGCCCGAATTTTCTTGCAATTTCAACACTGTGGTCGGTTGATCCGTCGTTGATGCAGATGATTTCTTTGGGGGGGACGGTTTGGGCATACACGGACTCAAGTGCGCGCAAGAGGGTTTTTTCGGCGTTGTAAAAGGGTAGGACTACCGTTACGTCTGCCGTTGAGCTGGTGTTTTGTGCTGGGACCATGGTGTTAAAAAACGGACTCAATGGGGTGCCAGTTCGCCATGACCGGGTTGACGTGTGCTAGGCGGGGTCCACGAAACCATGGAGTGGGCGCGTAAACGGTTTGCGTCTGGCCTAGGTAGCCGGCCATGGCGCTGAATGAACTGTTGGCACAAAACAATACGTCGGCGTTGCGCAAGGCCTTCAATGCGTCCAGTGCGGTTTCACGCCCACCCAGGTGGGTATCCAAGAAAATGGCCTGTGTGACCTGCAGCTCCCTCGCAATATGGCGTGCCCAGGGATAGTCATCGGACACGATAAGCCAGATAAGGTGGGGGTATTGCTGTGTCAGTATGCTAAACACTCGGCGGTAGTAGGTGAGGCTAAGCTTGCCAATTTGGTTTCGGTTGTAGCGCGATGTGGCGTAATCACCCCCTCGGATGTGGATGGCTGCATAGTGCGTGAGTCGCGGGTCTTTGTGGCGGAAATGGGGCTGTACCAGTGCATGCACCTGTTGCTGTAGCTGTGGCGTGAAGTGGTGCGCCTGCTGGTAGTAGCCATATTGAAAAGGTGCTACTTTTTGCACTGTTTGTAGCGAGGTCGATTCAGTTTGTAGTAATCCCAGGAGCTTTGCTATTCGGGTGGCTACGTGTTCGACGCGCCATAGGCCGGAAGTCTGTTGAATGGGGAGCAGCAACTCCGTAAAGACCTTCTCCAACTCAAGCTGTCCAGTCGCTTGGTTGCTTCTCATTTTCCGAAGAAAGCTACTGTCAAGTGCAACACGTTGGCCGTTTGTGTGCAGCGACAGCGCGTACACCCATTGGAAAAACTGGTTCCCCAATCCACCACGCAAGAATACCCGTGTATTCATGGGTTGCTGGGTTTTCGGATGAAGGTGAACATGCCCAGTGCGTAGTCTTCTTGCGCAATCTGTGTAAAGGCGGCTTCCCAGTCGGCTATTTGGGATACTCGCTTGTCTTGTCCGACGATGGCAAAAGCCTCCAGTTGCAGCCCCAGGGTATTGGCCAGCATGACCAATGATTTGGGATTAAAAATGCGATGCGCATTAAATAGCACTTTTTCAATTCCGACCGGTACCGACAGATAGAGGCGACCATGGGGGGCCAGGATTTTTGCAATATTGCGTAGGCCTTTTTCTGCGCCATGTGGATCTAACGTGTCGCCATACCGCCCCAGTCCAAAGTGTTCCAGCGCATGCAGGCACGAGAGTGAGTCGCAATAGTTCAGAAAATCTTCTGGCGGGTTCATCAGGTCAGCTTGCCGGAACACGATGCCGGGCAGTCGGGCGCTGACAGTGCGAATGTCGAAAACTTCGATGTCACGAAAGCTGGCAACATGGGCTACAAATCCGTCAATTCGCGAGCCAATGTCAACGTGCTTCCGAGGGTTGTTTCGGTGGATTGTTTGGGCGATGTGCAAATCCTGCAAAAAGTATTCGCTGGTGGCTGAGCCACCTTCTTCGTACCAGTCGTATAGGCAGGGTTGAAGATCTAGTACGCCGTCGTAT
>CANFZJ010000152.1 GCA_947451445.1 Comamonadaceae bacterium | reverse complement strand
TGTTTACCGAGGCTTTTCGCAAAGGGGCTGATGCCTATTTTGAGGCACTGAAAGAACCCGACGCCTGGGACGCCATCCAGCTGACCCTGCTGGCCACCGCCATCGCCGTGCCGCTGAACCTGGTGTTTGGCGTGGCGGCGGCCTGGGCGATTGCCAAGTTTGAGTTTGTGGGCAAGTCGTTTCTGACGACCTTGGTGGACCTGCCGTTTTCCGTATCTCCCGTGGTGGCCGGGCTGACCTATGTGCTGCTGTTTGGGGCCAGTGGCTGGTTTGGGCCGTGGTTGCAGGCGCATGACCTGAAAGTCATCTTCGCCGTGCCCGGCATTGTGCTGGCGACCATTTTTGTGACCTTTCCGTTCATCGCCCGCGAGCTGATTCCGCTGATGCAGGCCCAGGGCAATGACGAGGAGCAGGCCGCTATCGTGCTGGGCGCGACCGGCTGGCAAACCTTTTGGTATGTGACGCTGCCGAACATCAAATGGGGCCTGCTGTACGGCGTGATCTTGACCAACGCCCGCGCCATGGGCGAGTTTGGCGCCGTGTCGGTGGTGTCCGGGCATATCCGGGGGCAGACCAACACGCTGCCGCTGCACGTGGAGATTTTGTACAACGAATACCAGTCGGTGGCCGCGTTTGCCGTGGCTTCGCTGCTAGCCATTCTGGCGCTGGTCACGCTGGTGATCAAGTCGGTGGCCGAGTGGCGCATTGAACGCGATTTGCGCGCCATCGCCGAGGCGCCACCCGAAGCCCCACCCGAACAAGCACGTTTAGTTTTGAAAGCCGCGCCATGAGCATTGAAATCCGCAATATCCACAAGCAATTCGGCAACTTTACTGCCCTGGGCGATGTGAGCCTGGACATCGCCTCTGGCGAGCTGGTCGCCTTGCTCGGCCCCTCGGGCTGCGGCAAAACCACGCTGCTGCGCATCATCGCCGGGCTGGAAACGCCGGACGCGGGCAGCATCCACTTTGCGGGCGCAGACACCACTGACGTGCATGTACGCGAGCGCCAGGTCGGCTTTGTGTTCCAGCACTACGCGCTGTTTCGCCATATGACGGTGTTTGAAAACGTGGCCTTTGGCCTGCGCATGAAACCCCGGGGCCTGCGCCCCAGCGAGGCAGTGATCAAGTCCAAGGTACATGAGTTGCTGGGCTTGGTGCAGCTGGACTGGCTGGCCAACCGCTATCCGTCACAGCTGTCTGGCGGCCAGCGCCAGCGCATTGCCCTGGCCCGGGCCTTGGCGGTGGAGCCCAAGGTGCTGCTGCTGGACGAACCCTTTGGCGCGCTGGATGCCAAGGTGCGCAAAGAGTGGCGCCGCTGGCTGCGCCGCCTGCACGACGATCTGGACGTGACCAGCATTTTTGTCACCCACGACCAGGAAGAAGCGCTGGAAGTGGCCGACCGGGTGGTGGTGATGAATAAGGGTGCGGTCGAGCAGATTGGCTCACCCCAAGAGGTGTGGGACCACCCGGCCAGCCCGTTTGTGTACGGCTTCTTGGGCGACGTGAACCTGTTCCATGGCCGTGCCCACGAGGGCGAAGTGCAGCTGGAAGGCATCCGCATTCAAGCGCCAGAACACAACCAGGTGCAGGACGCCAAGGCCATGGCCTACGTGCGACCGCATGACTTGCAGGTGCAGCGTTACGCGGCAGGCGCACAGGGCTTGGTGGTGACGCTGACCCGTGCGCTGGTGATTGGCCCCATCGCCCGGCTGGAACTTACGCCCGTCGAAACGAACCAACCCGCAGGCAATAATCTGGACAACCTGGTTGAAGCGCAATTGACGGCGCAAGAGTTCCGGGATCTGGGTGTGCAAGAGGGCGATACGCTGGTGGTCACACCGCGCCGCGCCAAGGTGTTTATTGAGACTGCTGCCGTGTGACGTTTGCCGTCAGCGGGTGGCTGTTTTTTGAAAGTAATGGATGTTGTTGACGTGGATAGATTCGGCCCCGCGCCGCCTGTGGCTGCTGGTGTGCTTGGCTTGCGTGGGCCTGCTGGCTTTTGGCTTATACCTGCAGCACGTGGTGGGGCTGGAACCCTGCCCGATGTGCATCGTACAGCGCTACGCTCTTGTTTTGATAGCTATCACCGCAGGTGTTACCTGCGCTAGTGGCCGAAAAAGCTTACAAATAGGTGGTGCGTTTGTCGCGCTGTTGCTGGCCTGCTTCGGCGGCTTTGTGGCTGCCCGGCAGAGCTTTTTGCAGTGGTACCCGCCCGAAGTCGCCACCTGCGGGCGTGACCTGTACGGGATGATCGAAACCTTCCCGCTCAAGCGCGCCATTCCCATGATCTTCAAGGGCGGTGGCGACTGCACCGTGGTGGACTGGACCTTTTTAGGCGGCTCGATTGCCAACTGGTCGTTTGCCTGCTTTGCCAGCATCGGCGTGCTGGCCTTGGTGTTTGTGCTGCGTAAACTGCGCACGGCTTAAATCGGCCAGACGGGCTGCAGCACCATGCGTGTTTGCAGCTCTTCCCCCGGCGCGAGCAGCTGGCCGCCCACGTGGCCCTGGCCGATTTGCGCCAGGTTCATCCAGTCGGTGCAGTTGGTTACGGGTTCAATGCAGAAAGAATCCAGCTCTGGCGGGCAGTACAGCACGAAGTAGTCCATCGGTGCCTGGGCGGTCATCACCAGCGCGGTGCCGGTGTCGGGCCAGTCCACCCGGGCGTGGCGGCTCCAGCCGATAAAGTTGTTGTCCAGGTTCAGCGTGTCCAATGCAATGCCACTGCGCAGGGTGTCCAGGAATGGCGGGGTTTGCAATACCGTGGGCATGACTTCGGCGTCGCCGCCCCACATGGCCTGCACCTCGGTGGTCAGGCGTGTACCGGGTCGGTTGGGCAGGTACGGGTGGTGGCCCAGGCCGACCGGCATGGCCACCGTGTCCAGGTTGGTCACCGACAGTTCTACCGTCAAACCCGTTTGGGCGTCCAGGCTGAACTGTTGCACCGCACGGAAGTGGTAGGGCCAGTCGCCCGCCGGGTGGTCTAGCACCAGGGTGGCGTGGCTGGTGTTATGCGCCTCAACCCGCCATGGCAGCTGCCAGCCTGTGCCGTGGAGGACGTGTTTGGAGTTAGGGTAGTTGCTGGGCAGGTGCAGTGGGCGCGGGCCGTAGCTGCTGTGGCCATCGCGGATACGGTTGCTGTAGGGCACCAGCGGAAAGCTGGCCATGGTCCACGGCAGGGCCGGGTCCAGCGCATCCAGCGGGGTAGGGCGCAGCCAGTGCTGCTGCACGGTGCCGCGTTGGCTAAAGAAGCGGGCAATCGCACCGCCGACTTCGGGGGCCAGTGTGGCGGTGAGCTCGCCTGCGTGGAGTTCGATGGATGCGGTCATGGGGTTATGTGCGTGCGTGGTGTGTTGGGGTGGGCTCTGCGCAGATGTAGCGCGCGCGGCCTTGGTGTTTGGCCTCGTACAACGCGGCGTCGGCCGCTTGTACCAGTTTTTCGGCGGACAGGCCGGTACGGGGGGATGCACTGGCTACGCCGATGCTGAGGCTGACGGTGCGGGACACCAGCGATGCGGCATGGGGTAGGGCCGCGCTGTGGATCTGCTCCAGGCAACGCTGTGCCACGGTGGCGGCACCTGCGGTGTCGGTGTTGAGCAGCAGGATGGCAAACTCTTCGCCGCCATAGCGCATCAGGTGCTCACCGGGGCGAAACACGCAGGTTTGCAAAATGCGGGCGACTTCGCGCAGGCAGGCATCCCCGCCTTGGTGGCCGTAGTGGTCGTTGTAGAGCTTGAAGTGGTCAATGTCGATCATCAGCAGCGCCATGGGCTGCCGTTGCCGTAGGCTGCGGGCCCATTCGGCCGCCAGGGTTTGGTCGAAATGGCGGCGGTTGCCTACTCCGGTGAGTCCATCGGTGATGGTCATCAGGGCCAGTTGTTTATTGGCTTGCTGCAGCGCCAGCTGGGCTTGCATGCGTTCTGTGATGTCTTGCAGCGTGCCCATCAAACGCACGGCCCTGCCGTCTTTCCATAGCGCCTCGCCACGCGAGCGCACCCAAATGGCCTGGTTTGATGCGGTGTTCATCTGCAACTCCAGCGCCCAGGGGATGTTGTCGGTCCAGGCTTTGTTGATGGCGGCTTCCAGCAGGGGACGGGCCTCCGGTGCAAAGTAGCTGAGCGACTGCATCAGTGATGGTGCCGTGTCCATAGGCAAGCCATAGATGCGAAACACCTCGCTCGTCCAGGTTTGCTGCATGTTGGTCAGGTCGATTTGCCAGCCGCCGATCTTGGCGATTTCGCCTGTGCGTTGCAGCAAGGCGGTCGTAGCGGCCAACTCGGCTTCGGCTCGCTTAGGCTCAGAAATGTCCAGGTAGGTGCCGAGTATGCGCAAGGCCCGGTTGTTTGCATCGCGCTCAATGGCCATAGCTTGGTCGAGCACCCATATCCAGTGGCCATCTTTGTGCCGAACCCGGTGGGCTAGTTTGTAGCCAAGGGTTTCCCCTTTGATGTGGGCAACAAATGCTGCCTGCAGAGTGGGGAATTCATCAGGGTGGAGCCAGGTTCGCCATACTTCGGTGGTGAGTTCAATCTCGTCTGGGGCATAGCCCAGCATGCGCCATTGGCGCTCGTTGATAGACATGGAGTCTTGGACCAGATCCCATTCCCACAACCCCAGGTCGGCACCTTTGAGCCCGAACTCGAACCGTTTGGCATTGTCTGCCAGCACGCGCCGGGTGGCGTCGTTGACGGTTTTGATGGCCAGGCGGCGGTTGTGCACATAGCCCAGGCTGAAGCAGCTGCCGAGGATGATGAGCCCTAGCAAAGTGGCATATGCCCGTACCTCGTTGTGCCAAGGGGCGTCAATGGCGTCCAGGTTGCGCGAGAGTGCAATCGTAAGCGGCTTGGTCATGCGCAGCGCTACCGGCTGGATGCTGTGCATCACCACCATCCGCTCGTCGTTTTCCAGTAGCGACCGGCCGATGAATAGCTTGGTGTCTCCGCCGGAATTTGCGTGCTCGCTGAAAAATGATCCTGCCACGCGCAGGTTCATGTCCAGCTTGCGGGGGTTTGGCGGCACCAACAACACCACGTGGCCATCGCCGTGGGTAAGGCTCACCACCATGTCGGGCGCATAGATTACCGAGCGCAGCAAGATGTCGAAGTATTCCGGGTCGAGAAATGCGGCAACCACGCCGACCGGCTGGTTGCGCTCATCCGAAATGGCTTTGCTCATGCCCAGCAACAAGATACCGACGCTGGACATAAAAGGCGGGGGAACGTACAGGGCGGCATAGTCCGGGTCCGCAATGGCCACCGTGAAATAGTTGCGCTGGTGAAAGTCTTTGCCCAGCAGGTCACGGCGGTTTGAACCCACCACATAGCCGGTATTGTTTTGCACCGTAATCGCGCGCACACCCGGCATGGCATCTACCAGCACCTGTAGCCGCAGCTGCAGGCCGGCTGCCTCGTATTCGTGGTCGCCATAAAACATGTCGTAGCGCACACCGTGCAGCGCGCTGTTGACGCCCTGCATCTGGCGCACCATGTTTTCTTCGATCACACGGGCCTGGATTTCTAGCCGACTTTGTTCTTGTGCCCGGTATTGCACCCGGTCAAATTGCAGCTTATAGGCGGCAGCGGCGACCAATAGCAGCAGCGCCAACACCAATACCTTCCACTCTTGTCGGTGGCGGTGAACCAATGGTGGAGTCGTTGTGGTGTGGGGGGGCGGCTTCATGGCGCGCGGTTAACCGTCATGTTGTGGCGTTTAGCCTAGGTTAATATGCAAAATTTGTTTCTGATTGTAATCAGGCTGGGTTTTGTCTCGCTATGTATACGGCTGCCTTTGCGCAAGTGACTTCATTCGCGGTGGGCATGTTGCAAAAATATTGCTTTTCCATCGGGTAAGTTGGGTGTATGGCAAAGCTAGCGTATGGCAACATTTGGGCTTACTTTTAACCGCTTCCGTACCATTTTTGAGGATAGATTGCCCATGACGATGGATCTTGTTGCTGACTTGCTGGGGCGGCTTGACCAACTCAACGCGATTGGCGCAGCGCTGTCCAAAGAGCGGGACCTCGACAGCTTGCTGGAGGGCATCCTGATCGCGGCCAAAAACATCACCCACGCCGACGGAGGAACCCTCTACCGCATGACCGACGACGGCAGTGCGCTGCGTTTTGAGATCATGCGTACCAACTCCCTGGGTATTTTTTTGGGTGGCACCACTGGCGAACCCATCCCTTATGCGCCTCTGCAGCTGATTGGTGCGCAGGGCGACTTCAATGACGCGATGGTGGCCACCTATGCCGCCATCCACGACCGCACGGTCAATATTGCCGACGCCTATTCGGAGAACGGATTCGATTTTTCGGGCACCAAGGCCTTTGACGAGCGCACGGGCTACCGTTCCCAATCCTTCTTGACTGTGCCGCTGAAGAATTACGACGGAGAAGTGATCGGTGCGTTACAACTGATAAACGCACTTGAGCCTGATTTAGGCCGGGTCGTCACCTTCTCCGAGGCCGACCAACGGCTGGTCGAATCGCTGGCATCGCAGGCAGCCATTGCCCTCAGCAACCGGCAATTGTTGAGCCAATTGGAGATGGCGTTTGAGTCCTTCATCCAACTGATCAACACCGCGATTGACCAAAAGTCGCACTACACCCGGGGCCGTTTTCAGCGTCTGCCGGCGTTGAGCATGATGCTGGCCGAGGCGGTGGAGGCCGCCACAGACGGGCCGTATGCCCGTTTTCACATGACCGAGCGTGACCGCTACGAGCTCAAAATCGCGGGCATGCTGCACGACTGCGGCAAGATCGCCACCCCGGCCTATGTGCTGGACAAGTCCACCAAGCTGCAAACCCTGTGCGACCGCATCACGCTGATCGACACCCGGTTTGAAGTGCTCAAGCGCGATGCGGAAATTGCCATGCTGCGCCAGCAACTGGCCCTGCGCACCTGCACTGACCTGGCGGGTGAAGCCACTGTCGCCCAGAAGGCGCAGGATGCCGTTGCCGCCCTGGACGCAGACCGTGCCTTCTTGCGTGACGTGAACCGCAGCCAGACCGTGATGACCGATGCCCAGTTGCAACGGGTGCATGGCATTGACACCCTGCGCCAGTGGACCAACGCCGAAGGTGTATCAGCCTCGTTTTTGTCCGCCGACGAACGGGAGAACCTGAGCATTCGGCGTGGCACCTTGACCGCCCGCGAACGCGCCCTCATCGACCGCCACAGCGAAACCACCCACGCGATGCTGAGCCAGGTGCCATGGCCCAAAAACCTGAAACATGTGCCCGAATACGCCAGTGGCGACTACGTGCACGTCCAGGGCCAAGACTTTCCCGATGGTCTGGCGCACCACCAGCAGTCGTTGCAGGCGCGCATGCTGGAGATGGCCGACCTGTTTGAAGCGTTGACCAGCGCCAACCGACCTTACCGGCCACCGCTGAAGCTGTCCAAGGCGCTGGAGATCATGGTCCGCTTCGCCCGCAATGGCCGCATTGACCCTGACCTGTTCGACATCTTCATGCGCCAGGGGGTGTACCGCCAGTACGCGG
>CANFZJ010000151.1 GCA_947451445.1 Comamonadaceae bacterium | reverse complement strand
GTATTGCGGGTGACTTCGGCAGTGCGTTGCTGAACAGGGGCGATGGGGGTGGTCATAGTGATTTTTGAAAAGCGGCCAGCAGACGTTCGTTCTCTTCGGCAGTACCCACCGTGAAGCGCAAACAATTGGCCAGCAAGGGGTGCATTTTAGAAACGTTCTTGACCAGCACGCCCTGGGCCTTCATCGCGTCGAAGGTTTTGGCCGCATCGGGCACGCGCAGCAGCAGCATATTCGCGTCGCTGGGCCAGACTTTGACGCCCGGAAAAACCGACAATGCTGCGAAAAGCATAGCACGCTGCGCCCGTATATCCTGCGCCTGCGCCGCAAACTCTTCTAAATGCGCCAAGGCGAACAGCGCGCATTCGCAGTTCAGCACGCTGACGTTGTACGGCGGGCGCACCTTGTCGATATGCGCCAGCAACGCCTGCGGGCCGATCAAATAACCCAGCCGCACCCCGGCCAGACCGAACTTGCTCAGGGTGCGCATCAACAGCACGTGCGGGTGGCGGGCCAGCCTGTCGAGGTAGGTCTTGCTGGAAAACGGCTGGTAGGCCTCGTCGATCACCACCAAACCGGGCGCGGCCTGGATGATCTGCTCAATGGCGTCGTCGTCCCACAGGTTGGCCGTGGGGTTGTTCGGGTAGGCCAGGTAAATGATGGCGGGCTGGTGCTCGCGCATAGCGGCCAGCATGGCGGGCGTATCCAGTTCAAAGTCGGCGGTCAACGGCACGCCGACAAACTCCAGACCCTGCAGCTGGGCGGACATGGCGTACATCACAAAACCGGGCAGCGGGGCCAGAATCTTCGCACCCGGTTGGTCGCAGGCGATGGCCAGCAGGCTGATCAGCTCGTCCGAGCCGTTGCCCAGAATGAGGCCGTAACCCTCGGGCAGGCCCGTGTGGGCGGACAGTACCTGGCGCAAAAAGTCCACCCGGCCATCGGGATAGCGGTTCAGCGCCACCGCGCCCAGGCGCTGGCCCAGCTCGGCTTGCAGCGCGGGGGACAGGCGGTGCGGGTTCTCCATCGCGTCCAGCTTGACCATGCCGGTAGCGTCTTGCACCACGTAGCTGTGCATGGCCTGGATGTCGGGGCGGAGGGTGTTCAAGGGGTTTCTCATGGGGCTCGTTTTGCGTATTTTTGGGCCAGCACGGCGCAGACCATCAACTGGATTTGGTGAAAAATCATCAGCGGCAGCAGCATCACGCCGACGGTGGGGGCGGCAAACAGCACCTTGGCCATGGGCACGCCGCTGGCCAGGCTCTTTTTGGAGCCGCAAAAAACGATGGTGATCTGGTCCGCCGACGCAAAACCCAGCGCGCGGCCGCCCCAGGTGGTCAAGGCCAGCACCAGGGCCAGCAGCAGGCAGCAAGCGGCCACCAGGCCGACCAGCACCGTGGGCGGCACCTGCTTCCACAAGCCTTCCACCACGGCGGCGCTGAACGCGGTGTAGACCACCAGCAGGATGGAGCCCTGGTCGACAAACTTCAGCCCTGCAGCGTGGCGCTTCACAAAGCCGCCCACCCAGGGCTGCAACAGCTGCCCGGCGGCAAACGGCAACATCAGCTGCAGCATGATGTGGCCGACCGCCTCTAGCTCACCCGACGCCGACACCCCACCCTGCACCACCAGCGCACTGACCAGCAGCGGCGTGATGAAGACCCCGATCAGGCTGGACGCCGAGGCGCTGCACACCGCCGCCGACACATTGCCGCGCGCCATCGCCGTGAACGCAATCGCCGACTGCACGGTGGCCGGCAAGGTGCATAAAAACAGCATGCCCAGCGCCAGGTCGGGCGTCAGCAGCGCGGCGAACAGCGGCTTGAGCAGCCAACCCAGCAGCGGGAACAGCACAAACGTGCAGGCCAGCACCAGCGCATGCAGCCGCCAATGGCCCAAGCCCGCCAGTACCGCCGCCCGCGACAGCTTGGCCCCGTGCAGAAAAAACAACAGCGCAATGGCCGCCGTGGTCAGCCATTCAAAGCCCTGCGCCACCGCGCCCTGGGCGGGCCACAGGCTGGCCAAAGTGACGACGGTGAGCAACAGCAGGGTGAAGTTGTCGGGCAGGAAGCGGGGGCGGGTCATGGGCTGGTTTGCTGCGTTTTTAATAGCAGCGAGTGGAAGTGGGATATGCGGTAGCTGTGCATTTTATTAAAACCTGTGCGGCGGCGGCGGTAACCAGGCCCACGCCCAGGGCGTTCAAATGCTGGTCATTGGGGCTGACCTGCAGCGACAGGCCTGGCGCAGGCGACTGCGCGGCATGCTGCGCGTACACGGGCTCCAGGTCGATCACCTCGGCCCCGTGGGCCCGCAGCTGGGCGATAAGCACACGGCGCTCCAGCGTCAGCAGATTGGGTGCCGCGTCGATGCCGGTGCGGCGGCCATCCACCATCACCAGCAAACGGCCCTGCACGTAGGGCTGGACCTCGGCAAAAAACGTGTTCACTACGGCGGTGACCATGGCCTCGGAGCGCAGGCGCGCAGCCGAGCCAGGTTGCAGGTCGGCCGTATGGGCCGGGGTGGCGACAGGGGCTGGCAACACGGCTGCACGCAGGCTGTCACCACTGACCTTGAGCTGGCCGAACACGTACTGCGCCAGCGCACTATGGCGGGCCCAGCGCTTGAGCAGGCCAGGGGCGGCCATGCGCTCGGTGCGCGGGGCCAGCGTCTGGGGGTCCAGGCAGCGGCTGTGCACATTGCCCGAACCGCACAGCGACTGGCGCACGTCACCCGCTTCTAGCCACAGTACAAAGTCGGTGGTGTGCAAGGTCTGGCGGGCCCAGCGCACGCGCTGCGCGTAGTCCAGCAAGGCGGTGCCGGGGCTGCCCAGGCCATACACCGGGCGTGGCTGCAGTTGGGCTTGCAACTGGGCAGCAGGCCGGTCCTGCGGCAGCAAGGCGCTGGACTCCACATAGCTGTCGCCAATCAACGCCAGCGCAGCCGGGTTGGGCACAAAGTCGGTGTCGCTGGCAAAGCCTGCATTGTTAGCATGCAGCGTATGGGGGTGGCGCAGGTCCCAGCCCGCCGACACCGTCCAGCTATGCCCAGCGGGGTAGACCAGCAGGTCCGGGTCGCCGTAGTAGCCGGTCATGGTGGCGGTGGACACGGGCAGCAGGCGCAGCAGCAGCTCGCCCGCCAACAGCGTGGCGCACAGGCTGGCAATGGCAATACACAGGGTGCGAAGCATATTAAAAATTAAAGTAAATGAAGGCGCTGGTGGTGTCGCGCGCCGTGTTGACCAGCACCAAAAACAGCGCCAGCCCCAGCGCCGACGTGCCCACCGCCACCCGGGTGCCCACGCTGCGCTGGCAGTAGCGGTGCAGCCACGCACCCAGCACGTTGCTGTTGGGCAATGCCAGCGCGGCCAGGGCCAAGGCCAGGCACCACAGCGCCCCCACCGGCACAGCCAGGCCCGCGTTCCACAGCAGGGGGTGGATGCCCTGCGGCAGTGCCACAACGCCCGCCCCGGCACCGGCCATGGCCTGCAAAATGCGCCCGGCGCCGGCCAGCGTGGTGGCGCGAAAAAACACCCAGGCCACCACCACGGCCAGCAACGTCAGCGCCCAGGCCAGCAGGCCAAACAGGCGGCTGGCGTCGAGCCGAGAGCCCCAACCTAGCTGGGCACAGACGGCGCGAAAGCCGTGGTTCAGCATCAGGTATGTGCCATGCAGCGCCCCCCACAACACAAACGACCAGCTAGCCCCGTGCCACAGCCCACCCAGCAGCATGGTGGCGGCCAGGTTCACATAACGCAGCGCAGCCCCCTTGCGGCTGCCGCCCAGAGGCACGTACAGGTAGTCGCGCAAAAAGGTGGACAGCGAGATGTGCCAGCGCCGCCAGAAGTCGCTGATGCTGCGCGCCTGGTAGGGGGAGTTGAAGTTAAACGGCAGGCGGATGTTGAACAACCACGACAGGCCCACGGCCATGTCGGAATAGCCCGAAAAATCAAAATACAGCTGGCAGGTATAGGCCACAGCGCCAAGCCAAGCCTCCACGCTGGTGGGCAGCACGCCCGCATCTGCAGCGCTGAAAACAGCGTCGGCATAGGGCGCCATGCCGTCGGCCAGGACCACTTTTTTAAACAAGCCGATGCCAAAAATTGCCAACCCGGCGGAAAAGTTGGCACCATGAAAGCGGTACACGGCGGGGTTGGCAAACTGCGGCATCATCTGTGCATGGTGCAAGATGGGCCCGGCGATGAGGTGTGGAAAGTAGGTGACAAACAAGCCGTAGTGGACAGGCCGCACCTCGTGCACCAAGCCCCGCCAGGCGTCCACCAAAAACGCAATCTGGGTGAAGCTGTAAAACGAGATGCCGATGGGCAGCACAATGCCCGCCAGCTGCCAGTGCAGGCCCAGCGCGGCGTTCAGGTTGTCGATGAAAAAGTTGGCGTACTTGAAGTAGGACAGCAAACCCAGGTTGACCACCACGCCCAGCAGCAGCCAGGCCCGGCGCGCCCCACCCTGCGGGCTACGCGCCATGCCCACGCCCACCCCGAAGTTGAAGGCCATGGAGCCCAACAGCAACAGCGTGAAGGTAGGCATCCAGTAGCCATAAAAAAACACCGACGCCGCAAACAACCACAGCGCCGCCCCGGTCTGGCTGCGCCGCCCCAGCACAAAAAACCCGAGCAGCACGATGGGCAAAAAAGCGCCGACGAACACAACGGTGGTGAAGAGCATGGGGCAAAAAGTAGTCTGACGGGGTGGCCGCAAGTATCGCCGCTTGGCGGGGCTACACGCCCCAATAGTCGGCCAGGATCAACGCTGCATCGTCGG
Organism: Comamonadaceae bacterium; assembly: GCA_947451445.1. GTDB lineage: Bacteria > Pseudomonadota > Gammaproteobacteria > Burkholderiales > Burkholderiaceae_C > Rhodoferax_B. Next base: position 2,773 of record CANFZJ010000151.1, on the reverse strand, counting down.
TGAAAGCGCCCTGTTCCAGCTGCGTCAGCAGCACGCCCCGCTGCAGCAGCGCAAACTGCGCTACCTCGCCGTCCTGGTTCTGCGGTTCTACGCCGGCGGGCAGGGTGCAGGCGTACCAGTGGATGCGCTCCACCACATAGCCTGCGCCGCCGCTGTCGGTGCTCGGGCGGCGGGTAGTCCGCTGGCCGCCCAGACGCAGGCCGTGCAGTTGCTCTGGCTGTAGGCCCGCTTCTTCCCAGGTTTCGCGCACCAGGGCCGCCTCCAGCGTGTCGGCAGCAGACACCATGCCGCCGACCAGCGTGTCCCACAGGCCGGGGTCGTTGGGTTTGCTGAAGGATCGCTGTTGCACCCAGACCCGGCCATCCTGGGTTGCGCCCACCAGGTGCACAGCACAGGTAGCAATGCCCAGGGCACGCACCACGGCGCGTTCCACCGTGCCGAGCATCCGGCCCGTGGCATCGGGCACGGCCAGCTGTTCGTTGCGCCAGGTATGGGCCAGCCCGGCGTCGCGCAGCGCATCGGCCAGCAGCGCCAGGCTGGCAGTGGGGTCGCCCAGCAGATGCCAGCCACGCTCATCTTTTGATAGCTGCTCGCGCAGTTGGTATATGCGCTGGAGGCCTATTTGGCTTAAAAAATCAGGCTCGACCGAGCCGATCTGCACGCCGCCCGCCCACAGCGGCATGCGCGGACGCAGCGGCGGCTGGTCGGCATGGGCGCGCAGGGTGGCCAGCCAGGTCATAAGGTCAAAATCGTGCAACCAGTGGTCTTGCGCGCTTCCAGGTCGCGGTGGGCCTGCTGCACGTCCTCCAGGGCATAGCGCTGGCCAATGCGGATGTGCACCTGGCCGCTTTGCACCACGGCAAACAGGTCGTCGGCCATGGCCTGGGTGCTGTCGCGCGTGGCAATGTGGTGGAACAGCGTGGCGCGGGTGAGGTACAGCGAGCCCTTGCCCGCCAAAATACCGGGCGCAAACGGCGGCACCGCGCCCGACGCGTTGCCAAACGCGGCCAGCAGGCCGAAGTGGGCCAGGCAGTCGAGCGACTTGTCGAAGGTGTCTTTGCCCACCGAGTCATAGACCACCTTGACGCCCTTGCCACCAGTGATTTCCTTCACCCTCGCACAAAAATCTTCTGCTGCGTAATTAATAGCAAACTCTGCACCATGTGCCTGCGCCAGCGCGCATTTCTCTGCTGAACCTGCGGTGCCGATCAAGCGCAGGCCCAGCGCCCGGGCCCACTGGCAGGCGATCAGACCTACGCCCCCGGCGGCAGCGTGGAACAGCACAAAGTCCCCCGCGTGCAAACCGCCCTGGGGCAGCGTTTTCTTCAGCAAATACTGCGCCGTCAGCCCCTTGAGCATCATGGCGGCGCCGGTTTCAAAGGAGATGGCGTCGGGCAGCTTGCAGACGCAGGTGGCGGGCATCACCCGGCGCTCGCAGTAGCTGCCGGGGGGCGCACCGGCGTAGGCCACGCGGTCGCCCACCTGCAGATGGGTGACACCGCCACCTACCGCCTCCACCACGCCCGCCGCCTCCATGCCCAGCTGCAAGGGCATGGGCATGGGGTACAGGCCGCTGCGCTGGTACACGTCGATAAAGTTCAGGCCAATGGCATGGTGGCGGATGCGGATCTCGCCGTGGCCGGGCTCGCCGACCTGGACGTTAACCAGTTGCAGTTCTTCGGGGCCGCCGTGCTGGCGGATCTGGATGGCGCGGCTGAGGGTAGACATGGATGGAGCTCCTGAAAATGGTGGGCCCGTGCACTGTACATTCACCCGCATGCACCAGCGCCTGACCTTTCAAACCGCCCTACTCCTCACTCTGCCGCCGCTGCTCTGGGCGGGCAACGCCGTGGTCGGGCGGCTAGTGCACACGCTGGTACCGCCGATCACGCTGAACTTCATCCGCTGGACGCTGGCCTTTGCCATCTTGCTGCCGCTGGCGGGCTGGGTGCTGCGGCCGGGCAGCGGGCTGTGGCCGCACTGGCGGCGCTTTGGGCTGCTGGGGCTGCTAGGCGTGGGCCTGTACAACGCGCTGCAGTACATGGCGCTGCAAACCTCCACGCCGATCAACGTGACGTTGGTAGGGGCCAGCCTGCCGATGTGCATGCTGGCGGTGGGCGGCCTGTTTTTTGGCGCACGGGTGACGCGGCAGCAGGTACTGGGCGCGTTGCTGTCCATGGCCGGGGTGTTGCTAGTGTTGAGCCGGGGCGACTGGCAGCAGCTGCTGGCGCTGCGGCTGGTGGCAGGCGATGTGTTCATGCTGCTGGCCACGCTGGCCTGGGCTTTTTACAGCTGGCAGCTGGCCCAGCCCAAGGACCCGGTGCACATCCGCGCCGATTGGGCGGCCTTTTTGCTGGCGCAAATCACTTTTGGCCTGCTGTGGTCGGGGGCCATGACGGCGGTGGAATGGGGCGTGGGTGCAGCGCCCATCCAATGGGGCTGGCCGCTGCTGGCCGCGCTGGCCTACGTGGCGGTGGGCCCGGCGGTGTTGGCCTACCGCTGCTGGGGTGCCGGGCTGCAGCGGGTGGGGCCCAGCGTGGCAGGCTTTTTCATCAATCTGACGCCGCTGTTTGCCACCCTGCTGTCCGCCGCGTTCCTGGGCGAATGGCCGCAGCTGTACCACGGGCTGGCGTTTGCGCTGATCGTGGGTGGGATTGTGGTGTCGTCGCGGCGCTGAATAGGTTTTAAGAGCGCTCCAACTTTCATGGCTTCGACGGCGAAGCCGACCCGAAGCATGAAAATTATCCTAAAAACGGCAGTTCCCTGGGAGCCG
>CANFZJ010000150.1 GCA_947451445.1 Comamonadaceae bacterium | reverse complement strand
TGTAGCCCGCCCACACCGGCTGCGCCCGGGGAAACCCGCAGGCAGGATAATCCCCCCACATGGCACTCATTACCCTACTCGACGCCCAACTGGCTTTTGGACACGTCGCATTGCTCGATAAAGCCGCTTTTTCCCTTGAAACCACGGAGCGTGTGGGCCTGATCGGCCGCAATGGAGCGGGCAAGTCCTCCATGCTCAAAATACTCGGAGGGATGGAAAAGCCAGACGACGGCACTATGCATGTGCAGCAAGGCCTGCGCATCGCCTACGTGGCGCAGGAGCCGGTGCTGAACCCGGAGGACTCCATCTTCAAGGCCGCCAGCATGGGCCTGGCCTCGGTGATTGAAGCCCGCGACCTGTACTTGTCTGGTGCCGATGGCGTGGACCTGGATGCGCTGCAGTCGCAGATCGAGGCCTTTGACGCCTGGAACTGGGAACAGCGCGTGGAAGAAACTCTGCACCGCCTCCATCTGGACCCCGAAGCTATCGTGGGCACCTTGTCGGGCGGGACGAAGAAACGCGTCGCACTAGCCCAAGCGCTGGTAGCCAAGCCGGATGTCCTCTTATTAGACGAGCCCACCAACCACCTGGACCTGGACTCCATCGAATGGCTGGAAGACCTGCTGATTGACTTCAAGGGCAGCCTGATCACCATCACCCACGACCGCAGCTTTCTAAACCGCGTCGCCACCCGCATCGTGGAGCTGGACCGGGGCAAACTCATGTCCTACCCCGGCAACTTCGAACAGTACGTGCTGCAGAAGGAAGAGCAGCTGGCGCAAGAAGCCGTCATCAGCGCCAAGGCCGACAAGCTGCTGGCGCAAGAAGAAATTTGGGTCCGCCAAGGCGTGGCCGCACGCCGCACCCGCAGCCAGAGCCGCGTCGTCCGCCTGGAAGGCTTGCGCGAAAGCCGCGCCGCCCGCCGTGATGCACAAGGCAGCGTGAACCTGGATGTGGCATCAGGCCAGTCCAGTGGCAAGATCGTGGCCGAGCTGACCGATGTGAGCCTGGCTTTTGGCCCCAAAGTCATCGTCCAAGGCTTCAGCGACGTGATTCTGCGTGGTGACAAGGTGGGCTTTCTGGGCGCCAACGGTGCAGGCAAAAGCACCTTGCTCAAGCTCATCCTGGGTGAAATCCAGCCCGACAGCGGCAAAATCCGCCAAGGTGCCAACCTGCAAGTGGCCTACTTTGACCAGATGCGCAACGCGCTGGACCTGGACGCCACGCTGGAAGACTTCATCAGCCCCGGCAGTGAATGGATCGAGATCGGCAACCAACGCAAGCACGTCAAAAGCTACCTGAGCGACTTTTTGTTCTCCCCGGCGCGCGCCAACTCCCCCGTGCGCTCGCTGTCCGGCGGCGAACGCAACCGCTTGCTGCTGGCACGCCTGTTTGCCCGCCCGGCGAACGTGCTGGTGCTGGACGAACCGACCAACGACCTGGACATCGACACCCTGGAGCTGCTGGAAGACCTGCTGCAGAACTACGATGGCACGGTGTTCCTGGTCAGCCACGACCGGGCCTTTTTGGACAACGTGGTCACCAGCATCATTGCGCATGAACCCGAAGAGCGCCCCGGCTTCTGGCGCGAGTACGAAGGCAGCGTGCAGGACTGGCTGGTTCAAAGCAAGCGCGCCAAGGCGATTGCCGAAGCCAACAAGAAAAATACGCCCCAGCGCATAGCAGATGTGCAGGTACAGCTATCAAATACAGAGCAAAAGCCTGCAATGACTGCCGTGGCCACCAAAGCCCGCAAACTCAGCTTCAAAGAACAGCGCGAGCTGGACGCCCTGCCCGCGCAGATCGCCGCGCTGGAGCAAGAGCAGGCGACCATTGCCAGCGAGCTGGCCGATGGCGCGGTCTACGCCAAGAACGCCGCCCGTGCCGCCACCCTGGGCCAGCGCAATGCCGAAATCGACGAGCTGCTGCTGGCGGCGCTGGAACGTTGGGAAACTCTGGGGACCTGATTGCTATCACTAGCATAGCTGCTTGCGCAGGTTCTATCTGCGCAAGCAGCCTAAAAGGCCATTATTCTTGCGGTATGCCCGCCGTCTGAATGATCTTGCCCCACTTCACCGTCTCCGCGGCCTGGAACTTGCGCAAATCTTCCGGGCTACCGGTGAAGACCTCGGTTCCCGTGCCCTGGTAGAACGGGGCGGCCACGCTGCTATGTGCGGCCTTGACCAGCAGGTCGTTCAGGCGGGCCAGCACCTCGGGCGGCGTGCCTGCCGGGGCGTAGGCGGCAAACCAGTAGGTCATCTCATACCCCTTGACACCCGCCTCGCTGATGGTGGGAACGTCGGGGGCCAAGGGGCTGCGCAGCTTGGTAGACACGCCCAGCGCCTTCAGCTTGCCCGCCTTGATCTGGGCCAGGCCGGTAGCCATGTCGGTAATCATCATGTCCACCTGGCCCCCCAGCAGATCGGTCACGGCCTGGGGGTTGCTGCGGTACGGAATATTCAGGATATAGGTGCCCGACATCTGCTTGAACAGCTCGGACGCCACCCGGCTGGACGAGCTGCCGCTGCCAAACGACAGCTTGCCGGGCTTGGACTTGGCCAGCGCGATGAACTCCTGCACGTTGTGCACCGGCAGGCTGGGCGGCACCACCATGATCTGGCCACCCCGGCCCAGGGTGGTGAGGGGAGCGAAGTCCTTGATCGGGTCGTAGGGCAGCTTTTTGAACAGATGCTCGTTGGCCGCGTGGGTGGTGTTGGTGGCGATCAGCACGGTGTAGCCGTCGGGCCGGGCCTTGGCCACGGCCTGCGCGCCGATGAAGGCGTTGGCACCGGGTTTGTTGTCCACCACCACGTTGACTTTGGCGTCCGTGCCCAGGGCCTGGGCCAGTGCGCGGGCCAACTGGTCGGTGGCACTGCCTGCGGTAAAGGGCACGACGAAGGTGATCGGCTTGTCGGGGAAGGTCTGGGCCAGCGCCGGGGCGACGGCGTACAGGGCTGCACAGGCTAATAACAAGGGGCGAATGCGGAAAGTGGGGGTCATGCGTGTCCTTTTACAAATCAGGGCCTGCCAGCAACGGCTGCAGGGAATGGGGGACGGAGATGGGCAAATCCAACAGCCAAAACGACAGGCTTTTGCCGTGCGCGTCCAGGTTCAGCGCATCGTTAACGCCGCCATCCAGCACGGCGTCCAGCACAAAGTTCATCGCCTGCAGCCGGGGCAGCAGGTAGCGCTGCACGTCTTGCGGCTGGCGGCAGGCGAAATGCCGGGCCACGGCCTCGATTGTGAGCTGCGCCACCAGCAGCGGGTACAAATCGGCATGCCAGGCGATGACGCTGATGTTGGAGCGGTTGCCTTTGTCGCCGGTGCGGCCATGGGCGGCGCGGTACAGGGGGACGGTGATAGCCGGCATCACAGCACCTCCAGCATGCTGAAGCCCACCGGCACCGCCGCGCGGGGCACCAGGCAGGACAGGGTGTTGAGCCGGGGCGTCAGGCTGGTGCGCACGCCGCCGCCACCTGCAGGACCACAGGTGTACAGGGCGGTCACTTCTTGGCCCAGGCGCTGGGCTTGGGCGCGGTCGGCATGGCTGGCGGCTACGCGCAGGCGCACGTCGCGGGCATCGCCAGAGGGCGTGGCGGCCAGCAGTTGGCCCGCGTCGTCGGCCAACACGCTAAGTACGCCAATCAAATCGACGCGCAGTTGCAGCTGGGGCAGGCGCTGGCGCAGCACATCGGCGGCCAGGCGGGCACGGGCTTCGGCACGCGGCCCGGCGTAGGAAATCTCGCCCTCGGCCAGCCAGCCGCCTTCATAGCAGACGTTGACCTTCAGGTGGTCGGGCCGGGCATGGCCTTGCACGCCGCGCAGAGCGACCCGGTCGGGCCCGATTTGCTCCAACTGTGCCTGTGAGATGTCGGCGGTGACATCGGGCGTCAGGTAGGCGGCCGGGTCGTGCAGCTCGTACAGCAGTTGTTCGGTGACGGTGGCCACGCTGACCAGGCCACCGCTGCCGTCGGCCTTGCCGATGACGCAATCACCGAAGGCGTCGATCTCGGCGATGGGGTAGCCCAGGTCATGCAGGCCGGGCACGTCTTTGAAGCCGGGGTCGGCAAAGTAGCCGCCGCAGACCTGCGCACCGCATTCCAGCAGATGGCCGACCATGGTGGCCCGGCCCAGGTGCAGCCAGTCGTCGGTGCGCCAGCCAAAATGCTGCAGCGCCGGGCCCACGGCCAGTGCCGGGTCGGCCACGCGGCCCGCCACCACGATCTGCGCACCTGCGGCCAGGGCAGCAGCAATGGGCTCGGCACCGATGTAGGCATTGGCGCTGACCACGGCTTTGCCGTCCAGTTGTGCACCCAGTGCCGCTTGCAACAAAGGGCGCTGGGCAGGGCCGGACAGGTCGTCGCCATGGACCACGGCGATGCGCGGTGCGGGCAAACCCAGCTCCTGCGCCATGCGGCGGATGTGCCGCGCAGCGGCCAGCGGGTTGGCCGCCCCAAAGTTGCTGACGATACCGATGCCGTGCTGCAGGCAGCGCGCCAGCACCGGGCGCAACATGGCGTCCAGCAGTGGCTCGTAGCCACTGTGCGGGTCGGCCCTGCAGCGCAGCTGGGCCAGGGCCAGGGTGCGTTCGGCCAGGCATTCAAAGATGAGGAAGGCGGCGGCATCTGGTTGGTCGGCGGCGTGCAATGCCTGCAGGCGGGCGGCCAGACTGTCAACCACCGGACCGGCAGCATCTATCCGGTCGCCCGAAAATCCGGCGGCGCAGCCTATAAGCAAGGGGGCGGTGTGCATGGGACAGAAAACCACAGTACTATAAAAAACATAGCTGCCTGCGCAGATAACACCTGCGCTAGCAGCCTATTTCGCATACAAGTTATAACAACTCACCACCCAGCGGCGGGCAGAACGAATCCCAACCCAGGGAACCCGTGGAACCGGCTTTGCCGGGCCACTGGGTTCGCCTCCTGCAAGGGGGTTGACGGAAACACGCAGTGTGGAGCCTGGAGGGGCGTAGTCACTACAAGTTCAAATACGGTTGTGCAGACGGTCACCGCCCGCACTCAGCTTGGTCAGCAGGGCTGGGGCGATTTTGTCTAGCGGCAGCACTTCATCGGCCGCGCCGTGGGCAATGGCTTCGCGCGGCATGCCGAAGACGACGCAGCTGGCCTCGTCCTGCACGTAGTTGTAGCTGCCTTTGTCGCGCATTTCGCGCATGGCGCGGGCACCGTCGTTGCCCATACCGGTGAGCATGATGCCGTAGGCGTTGCGACCCACCATCTCGGCGGCGGACAGGAATAGCACCTCGACCGAGGGGCGATGGCGGTTAACGGGTTCGGCATCTTCCACCACGGCGACGTAGTTGGCTCCGCTGCGGTTGATGCGGAACTGCTTGCCACCGGGGGCAATATAGGCGTGGCCGGGCAGGATGCGCTCGCCGTGGCTGGCTTCCTTGACGGTGATCTGGCACAGGCCGTTGAGCCGCGCGGCAAAGCTGGTGGTAAAGCCCGGCGGCATGTGCTGGGTGATGACGATGGCCGGTGAGTCGGCGGGCATGCAAACAAGAATTTCCTTGATGGCCTCGGTGCCACCGGTGGATGAGCCTATGCAAATCATCTTTTCGGTGGAGACGCGGCCAATCAACGCGTTGGTGGAGCGGGCCGGAACCGGTGTTGCCGTCCCTGGTGCGGTGGGTGTGGGCAGCAAGGGACGCCGAAACTTGGCCACCGCCGCCACACGGACCTTGTCCACAATTTCACTAGATAGCTCTTTCAGGCCGTTGGCCAAGCCGATGCGGGGTTTGGCCACAAAGTCCACCGCCCCCAGCTCCAGCGCGCGCAGGGTGACTTCGGCCCCCTGCGCGGTCATGGTGGAGATCATGACCACCGGCATGGGGCGCAGGCGCATCAGACGGCCCAGAAAGTCGATGCCGTCCATGCGAGGCATCTCCACATCCAGGGTGATGACGTCGGGGTCGAGGTTGCGGATCATCTCGCGGGCGATCAGGGGGTCGTTGGCAGCCCCCACACACTCCATGTCGGGCTGACGATTGATAATTTCAGTCAACAAGCTGCGCACCAGCGCCGAATCGTCCACCACCAACACACGGATCTTCTTCATCACCCAACCTAATGAATAGGACTTACGCAGCGCCCGAGGGAACGGCCTACGGCCTTCACTCGGACACTGCGTAAGTCCTGGTTAAAACAAATCGACAGAACCACCAGCCGTGGACTTGACCACCGTGGCCACGTTGCCACGCCGCTCGGACGCTTCTTGGTCCGGGTGGGCATGGGCCAGGCGCTTGACCATGGCCTTGCCGGTCACCGGGAAGAAACACACTTTGCGTGGATAAATGTCCAACACGTCTTGGGACAGCAGCGGGATGCGCTCGGTTTGCAGGTAGTCAATGACGAACTGGGTGTTGCGCTCACCGACGTTCATGGTGGTGAAGTTAGACATCACCTGGCCACCGCCGAAGATTTTGGCCTGCATGGTTTCACGCCGGGCACCGCTTTTGAGCATTTCGTTAATCAGCAACTCCATGGCGTAAGAGCCATAGCGCCCAGCACCCACGCCGTCCTCACCGTCGGGCAGCATGAAGTGGTTCATGCCCCCCACCTGCACCCGCGTGTCCCACAAGCAGGCGGCAATGCAGGAACCCAGCACGGTCATGATGACCAGGTTTTCGTCCGACACAAAATACTCGCCCGGCAGCACCTTGACGGCATTGAACTGAAAGTGGTGGTCCGGGTAGAAGAAAGAGGCTTCGCCAGGCTTACGCGGGCGGGCCTTGAGCTGCTCAATCGTGCTGTTGCGCTCACTTACAGGCCTACCGACAGGACCGCCACCCATGCGCGAGGCACGGCGACGGTCCGCCTCGGCCCCGATGGGGAACTCGCCTGCCGCCATGCGCTGGGACAGCGAGGGGCCAGTGGTTCTAGGAATATCCATAGTCTTTAACCGCCCAAAGCAGAGGCAAAGCCCGCAGACACGCAGGTGTAGCCATTAACTTTCATGGCTTCGACGGCGCAGCCGACCTGAAGCATGAAAGCTCGTTCACGTTAACAACGCTCATAGCTGGTTTTTCCCCGCAAGATAAACAAATCGCGCGATTCGCTGAAATTTTCTGCATGGCCTACAAACAGCATGGCTCCGGGTTTCATCACGCGGTGGATACGCTCCAGCACCGCACGCTGGGTGGGTGCGTCAAAGTAAATCATCACGTTGCGGCAAAAAACCACGTCAAACGGCTCACGAAAGGGCCAGTCGTCACGAATCAGGTTGACACTGATGAAGTCGATCAAGCGGCGTAGCTCGGGTTTGATACGCACCAACCCCGCGTTGTCACCCTTGCCGCGCATCACAAATTTTTGTAACCGGCTTTGGTCAAGTCCTTTGAGGTTCTCCATACGGTAGATGCCCTGGGACGCTGATGCCAGAACCTTGGAGTCGATATCACTGGCGACCAGCTTGAAACTGGCATTGGCCCCCAAAGACTCCATCGCGGTCATGGCAATGGAATAGGGCTCTTCACCTGTGGACGATGCACTGCACCAGACATTCCACGGTGTACTTGCGGGTTTGGATTTGAACAGGGCCGCCAGCATCTCGAAATGGTGCTGCTCACGAAAAAACG
>CANFZJ010000149.1 GCA_947451445.1 Comamonadaceae bacterium | reverse complement strand
GTCCATGCGGACCGCAAAGCTGTTGGCCAAGAACGGAGGATCCAACGCGTCTTGCTCATCAATGCGCAAGGGCACCACATCGCTGGGACGCAACCACTCTTTGAAAGCAGGCACGATAGGTAATAGCATGACTACCAGCGTCAGCAAAAAGAGTGCCGTCAAAATCATGGCAGCGTTCCTGGCACGGCGGGATTCAAAGGGGCCTCGGCACGGCGGTAGCGCACGGTTTTGTCCCAATGGAACTTGCTGCCGGACAGTCTGTCCAAAAGAAGTTGTTCCAACACAGAGCGGGCAATAGCCACTGCGCTGACGATAAAGCCCAAAAATGAAAACGCCAACAACCGCACGCGCTGCCGCGATCGGTCCAGGTGCACCGCTGTCGCAATCTCAAAGAAGGCAGCAAAATTACCCAACGCGCTGTGGGCCATGAAGGCAATCATCAGTAGCGCGGGGGCCAGTAGCTGAAACGACACGGTGAAGTACATCAACACGCTGAGTACCCAACCCATGAGCAAAATCGGCGACATCATGTAGACACCCAGCAGCAAAAAGCCGTCCAGCTTTTCAGTCAAAGTCAGCGTGCGGTTGCGTAGCAATGCCCCGGCATGCCGCACCATGGCTTGGTTGTGTCCCTTGGACCAGCGTTTGATTTGGCGCATGCGCACTGCCCAGCTTTGCGGCACTTCTTCGTAGCATTCGGCCCGGTTGTGGTAAACCGTGCGCCACCCACCTAGCAATAAACGGTAGGTCAAATCCGTGTCTTCTGCCAGCACATCGTCGTGCCAGCCGCCCACTGCTTCCAAGGCGCTGATGCGTATGCCCCCCACAGTACCGCCGTATTGCGGCACCAGCCCCAGATTCATACGGGCCTGCTGGTCCACTTGGTAACCACCTGCGCGCTCCAGATCCAGCAAACGTGTCAGCAAATTTGCCCCTACGTTATGGGGTACAACCCGCCCCATCACAGCACCGATCTCGGGATCAAAAAATGGTGCCATTAACCGGCGGATCAAGCCGCGTGACGGCATGTAGTCGGCGTCGAACACAATAATGAAGTCGGTATCAATCCTTTCAGTGGCATCTTTCAACGCCGCCGCCTTGCCCGGCTTGCCGTCTACCCGGTGAAAAGGAACGATTCGTCCAGGGAATCGGGCAATCACGGAATCGATGATGGCGCGGGTGCCATCGCTGGACCGGTCATTGACCGGGACCACCACCATCCGATCCACGGGGTAATCGACCAGCATCAGGTTTTCCAGGCAGTCTTGGATGACATCTTCTTCATTGTGCGCGGCCACAAAAATCGTGACCCTTGGCCAATCGGCGCTCACGATACTGGCATAGGGGTGGCGCTGCCTGCCAAACAGGCGGTTCAATGAAAACAGGTAATGCCGGGCGGTGTACACCGCCAACAACAACATCACCAGGCCCATCAGCCCCCCCAGCGTCCACGCCCAGACACTGCCCAACGGACTGGTGGCACGAATGGAAAACGCCACATCGTCTTCAGCCCATGCGTGCAAGGGCACCAGCAGAGTCCACAGCAGGAACACGCCACGGGTCATCGCGATGGGGACTATAGAAAAAAAATGGGAAATCATGGCGTGAAGAGCGGATGGCGAACTTATTCAGCCATTTATTTGTATACAAAATTCATTGTAATTAATTAAAGCATTGCAAAAATACAATGTATTAACAAATTGAGACAAACCGGTTAAATCACACGGTATTGACTTACATGCGTTGCATATCCGTAACTTGGCATCCACTGGACAATTTCGCTGGTATGCATTTGCTGCTGTCCGTCAAAGCACTGTGCAGGCCAGTCCATGGATCCGACGGATTCCATGTAAATGCCAGGCCCCCTTGCCGCCCGCACCACTTTCAACCCCTAAAATCCAACGCTTGTCCTGTCCCCGACCACCGCGACCCCCCATGACCACCACCGCCCAGATTGAACAAACCCGCTTCAACATGATCGAACAGCAGATCCGTACCTGGAACGTGCTGGAGCCTGCGGTATTGGCCCAGTTGGCCGTCATGCAGCGCGAAAAGTTTGTGGACGCGGACCACCAAGGCTACGCATTTGCAGAAACACAGGCTCCGCTGCCCGGTGGCCAATGCATGCTGCAGCCAAAAGTCGAGGCCCGTGCCCTGCAAGACCTGCAAGTCAAGAAACACGAAAAGGTGCTGGAAATCGGCTCCGGTTCCGGCTACATGGCCGCGTTGTTGGGCTATTGCGCGCACAGCGTGCTGTCGCTGGAGATCTCGCCCGAACTGGCCACGCTGGCACGCAACAACCTGCGCAACGCGGGCGTACGTAACGTGGAAGTGCGCCACGCCGACGGTGCCCAAGGCGCTGCTGCGGATGGCCCGTTTGATGTGATCGTGCTCAGCGGCTCGGTGGCTGCCGTGCCCGACGCGCTGCAAGCCCAGCTCAAGGTGGGTGGCCGGCTGTTTGCCATCGTCGGCCAGGAGCCGATGATGCGCGCCACCTTTGTCACACGCACCGGCAACACCAGCTACCAGACCACCCAGCCCTGGGACACCGTGGCCCCCCGGCTACAAAACTTTGCCGAACCCTCCAAGTTCAGCTTCTAAACCATGCTGACCCAAGTAACCCCCGCCCAGCTGGCGCAGTGGACCAGCAGCCTGCCCATCCCCGCCCAAGCGGTAGTTCTCGATGTACGCGAACCCTGGGAACTGCAAACTGCCAGTGTGCGGGCCGACGGCTTCACCCTGGTAGCCGTGCCTATGGGCGAAATCCCCGCCCGCTTGGCAGAGCTGGACCCACAGCTACCCATCGCCTGCCTATGCCACCACGGTGCGCGCAGCCTGCGGGTGGCCCAGTTTTTGGTGCAAAACGGCTTTGACCAGGTGGTCAACATAGCGGGTGGGATTGATGCCTGGTCGCAGCAGCTGGATACCAGCGTACCGCGATATTGACACGCCCGTGAACCTTCAAGGATGACCATGCAACGTTTCCCGCTCGCCTCTATCAGCTTCGCCATGGCGGCCTCCATCGGCACAGTTCACGCGCAAAGCCTGCTAGAGCTGTTTGATGCCGCCCGTGCCACCGATGCCACCTACCAGTCTGCCAAGGCTTTGTATGACGCAAATTTGGCCAAGGCGGACCAGGCCAAAGCGGGTATCTTGCCCACGGCCGGCCTGGCAGCAGGGCTGAACCGCAGCTTCTTGGACAACACGCCTTCGGCCAACCGTGCCTACACCACCCAGACCATCGGCGTCAGCGCGTCCCAGCCGCTGTACCGCCCGGCCAACTGGGTCACCTACGAACAGGGTAAGAAGTCGGTAGGCTTGGCCCAGGCGGTGCTGACAGTGGCCGAGCAAGACCTGGTCATACGTGTTGCCCAGGCTTATTTCGACGTGCTGGCCGCGAACGACACGCTGGTGTTTGTCCGCGCCCAAAAAACAGCCGTCGCCGAGCAGCTGGCATCGGCAAAACGCAATTTTGAAGTCGGCACCTCTACCATTACCGACACCCGCGAAGCCCAGGCCCGCTTTGACCTGGTGCGCGCCCAAGAAATCGCCGCCGCCAACGACGTGCTGGTCAAAAAAGTAGCGCTGGACACCCTGGTCAGTAAAGTCAATGCCCAGCCTACCCCGCTGGCCCTGCCCGTCACCCTGCCCACGCTGCAGGCGGATGATGTGGGCACCTGGGTGCAGCAAGCCGAAGCCAACCACCCCGGCATCCAGCAGGCCCAGATCGCGCTGGATGTCGCCCGGCTAGAAACCGAAAAAGCCAAGGCCGGCAACAAACCCACACTGGACCTGACCGCAGGCTACGGCATTACCCGCAGCCCCAACGGCACATCCAGCTCCAGCACCAGCGCACGCACCAATGCCACGACGGTCGGCCTGAGCCTGAATCTGCCACTGTTTGCCGGGTATTCCATCCAGAACCGCATCCGCGAAACCCTGTCGCTGGAAGACAAAGCCCAAGCCGACCTGGACGCCGCCCGCCGCAGCGTCACCCAGGCCACCCGCACCGCGTTCTACGGCGTCGTGTCCGGCCTGGGCCAGGTGCAGGCGCTGGAAGCCGCTGAATCCAGCAGTCAGATTGCGCTGGACGCCAACAAACTCGGCTACCAAGTGGGCGTGCGCATCAACATCGACGTGCTTAACTCCCAAAGCCAGTTGTTCCAGACCAAACGCGACCTGGCCCAGGCCCGCTACAGCGTGCTGGTCGGTGGCCTGAAGCTGCGCCAAGCCAGCGGCAGCCTGAAGCCCGAAGACCTGCAAGCGGTGAACGCGCTACTGGTACGCTAAACCACCACGCTTGGCACTAGGTCCACCTGGCAGTTGGCACGCACGTGCTCGCGTAGCCAGCGGTGTACGGGGTCTGCATGGTGGCGGGCATGCCAGCGCTGGCATACCGCAACACGGGGCATCGCTACGGGTAATGCAAAAACCTGCAGCCGGTGGTACGCCATCGCCCAGCGGGCAAACGGCTCCGGCATGGTGGCCACAAAATCAGACGTTGCAGCCATAGTCAACGCCGCCTGAAAGCCTGGGGCCACGATGGCGATACGGCGTTGCAAACCCAGCGCCTGCAATGCGGTGTCGATACGCCCGACCGTCGGGCCCCGGCCCGCAGTCGTGATGTGCGACCAGGCCACAAAATCTTCGGCACTGACGGTGCTGCACCGCCCGTTGCCCAGCAGAGGATGGTTTTCCCGCACCACGCCGACAAAAGCGGGGACAAAAAGCGGCTCGCTATACATCCCAGGTTCAGCAGGTTCGGCGACGCCCAGGTCTAGATCGACCGCACCACTGCGCAGCGCCTCCGTCCCTTTATCGGCGCGTGCCATGAAATGCAGGGACACGCTGGGTGCTTCTGCAGCCAGCGCAGATGCCAAACGGGTCGCCCACATTCCGGCAAAACCATCGTTTGCACGCAAGGTGAAGCTGCGCTGCAGCCGGGAAAAATCAACCTCCTGGGGCGTAAAAACCCCACGTACTTCTTCTATCGCCGCTTGCAGGCGCTCCCGCAACGCCAGTGCGCGTTGGGTAGGCACCAGGCCCCGCCCAGCGGGCACAAACAGCGGGTCGCCCATGGCTTCACGCAGGCGGGTTAAGCGGCGGCTCATGGCAGGTGCGCTCAGGTGCAGTGCCTTGGCCGCCCCCACCACGCTGCCTTCACGCAGCAAGGCGTCCAGGTCCAACAGCAAATTGAAATCAAGATGTTTCATGGTTTGGTGCGCAAATAGCTGCATACAGTGCATGTATAGCGTGCAATCATCTCACTTTACACAATGGTTCAGGTATCGGACCATTGCTGCCATGCACACACACACGCCCCCCACTCCCTCTACCACAGGCTTTGCCGTCTACCCTTTGCTGGCCGTTCTTATTTGGACCGGCAACACCCTGGTCACCAAAGCCGCTGCCACGGCGATTGAACCGGCGGCCATCGCCTTTTACCGCTGGCTGCTGGCAGGGCTGGTTTTGACGCCGTTTGTGCTGCGCAGCGTGTGGCAGCAACGCGCGGTGGTGGCGACACACTGGCCCAAGCTGGCTTTTTTAGGATGTCTGGGCATGGGCATGTACCAGGGCCTGGCGTATGAGGCGGCCAAAACCACCTCGGCCATCAATATGGGCGTAGTGGTGGCCTTGATGCCGCTGATGTCGGCGCTACTAGCCAGCTTTTTTGCGGGTGAAGCGCTGACCTTTACGCGG
Source organism: Comamonadaceae bacterium (assembly GCA_947451445.1). Taxonomy (GTDB): domain Bacteria; phylum Pseudomonadota; class Gammaproteobacteria; order Burkholderiales; family Burkholderiaceae_C; genus Rhodoferax_B. The sequence goes on along the minus strand of CANFZJ010000149.1, from coordinate 1,932 downwards.
CTTGGCGCTGCCGGGTTGTCGCTGCTGGGCTTGTCGGTACTCAGCACGCAGGGCCACCCTGGGGCCTTGTTCAGCGGTGCGGCCCATTTCGGCGATGCCCTCATGCTGCTCGCAGTAGCGTCCAATGCGCTGTACGGCGTGTTGCTGAAACGCTGGGCCGTACCGCTATCGACCTGGCAGCAGCTGTACGTACAAATAGGTTTTGGCGTGTTGCTGCTGGCCCCTTTTTGGTGGTTCGCCCCCGCGTCGCCCATCACTGCACAGAATATTCCGCTGGTTGCATACGCAGGCATTGCGGCGTCGATTGGCGCGCCGTTTTGCTGGATGAACGGCATCAAACAACTGGGCGCAGCGCGGGCCAGCCTGTTTATGAACCTGCTGCCGGTCTTTGTCGCGCTAGCAGCATGCACGCTGCTGGGTGAACAACTGCATGGCTACCACGCCGTGGGCGGGCTGCTGGCGCTGGCAGGGGTTGGGTGGGGGCAGTGGCAAGCTACGGGCAAACGCTTATCAACCTAACAGTTGGCAGACTGCCTGTGCACTGCGCAGCGCGGCACCTTGGTGTGCACTGGCGAACTGGGGGCCAGCGGCGCTGGCCCGGGCCAGCCGGTCCGGTGCATTGAGCCAGTCCAGGGTCTGGGCCACCGCCTCGGGCAAGCCGGCGACCCGGCAGGCGGCACCGGCCGCCTCGGCCAGATCGGCGGCTTCGGCAAAGTTGAAGGTAGACGGGCCCATCACCACCGGGCAAGCGCAGGCGGCGGCTTCGATCAGGTTTTGTCCGCCCAGCGGAGCAAAGCTGCCGCCCAGCAAGGCCACCTGGGCCAGGCCGTAGTACAAGGCCATCTCGCCCAGTGAGTCGCCCAGCCACACGTTGGCAGGCGTGGGCACATCGCGCCAGTGGCTGCGCCGCGACAGACTGAAACCCTGGGCCGCGACCAGTGCGGCGACGTCATCGAAGCGCTGTGGGTGGCGCGGCACGATGAGCCACTGCACGTCGTTCACTCCTGTTTTTATAGCTTCTACCGCAGGTGGAATATGCGCTGGAGGCCTAAAAGACTGTAAATACTGCAACAGCAACAACTCTTCCCCCTCGCGCGCGCTGGCCAGCAGCACAACGGGGCGGCCCGTGCTCTGCTGCCAGGCTTGCCCCGTGGCGAGCTGCGTGGGGTTGGGGGTCGCGTCGAATTTCAAATTACCCAGCACCTCGACCTGCTGTGCACCTGCCAACTGCAAGCGCTGCGCATCGGCGTCGGTCTGCGCCCAGACGGCGGTGAGTGCGCGGTAGGCAGGCTGCGACAGCCACTTCAGGCGTTGTGCCTGGCGCAACGACTTGGCACTGAGCCGCGCATTGGCCAGCACCACAGGCACGCCCGCTGCCTGGCAGGCGGCCAGCAAATTGGGCCAGATTTCGGTTTCCATCAGGATGCCAATGCGGGGCTGAAAATGGCGCACAAACCGGCGCGTGGCATCCAGCGTGTCCCAGGGTTGCCACACTTGCAGGTCGCCAGGATGCAGCAGATTTTGGCCTTCGGCACGGCCAGTGGCGGTACCGTGGGTCAGCAGCAGGCGCATGCCGGGCATCTCGGTGCGCAGGGCGGCCAGCAATATGGCAGCGGCACGGGTTTCACCCAGCGACACGGCGTGTATCCATACCCAGCCCTGGCTGGCAGGTGAATCGTAGTGGCCAAAGCGTTCCGGCACGGCCAGCGCATAGCCTGGCTCGGCCACGGCACGCTTGCGCAGTTTGCGGCGCAGCAGCGGGGTCACGAGCCAGGTGAAAAGCGAATACAGAGAACGGATCAACCTAGATCCGGCAGTTGAACACGCCCGAGGGCGTCGCGATGGGTGCGCCAGAGAAGGCGCGACAACGACGCGGGCTACTGCCCGCTAGGCGGAGCAACGCACTATGGCGTGCCCAGCGTGGTGCCCTCG
>CANFZJ010000148.1 GCA_947451445.1 Comamonadaceae bacterium | reverse complement strand
GCCTGTGGTGCTGCGGCCTGGGCCATGGCCGGGCCGAGATCACCGCCGCCGCCACCCGCCAGCTGGCCACGCTGGACTACGCCCCGGCCTTCCAGCACGGCCACCCGCTGGCCTTCGAGATGGCCAACAAGCTGGTCGAGCTGACGCCCGCCGGGCTGGACCACGTGTTCTTCACCGGCTCGGGCTCCGAGGCGGCCGACACCTCGCTGAAAATGGCGCGGGCCTACTGGCGCACCCAGGGGCAGGCCAGCAAAACCCGCTTCATCGGCCGCGAAAAGGGCTACCACGGCGTGAACTACGGCGGCATTTCGGTCGGCGGCATCGGCGCCAACCGCAAGATGTTTGGCGAAGGCCTGCAGGCCGACTTTTTGCCGCACACCCAGCTGCCTGAAAACGCGTTTTCGCGCGGCCAGCCGCAAACCGGCGTGCAGCTGGCCGACCAGCTGCTGAACCTGATCGCCCTGCACGATGCGTCCAACATCGCCGCCGTCATCGTCGAGCCCATGTCTGGCTCCGGCGGCGTGGTGGTGCCGCCCGTGGGCTACCTGCAGCGCCTGCGCGAGATTTGCACGGCGCACAACATCCTGCTGATTTTTGACGAGGTGATCACCGGCTTTGGCCGCATGGGCGCGATGACCGGGGCCGAGGCCTTTGGCGTCACGCCGGACATCATGAACGTGGCCAAGCAGATCACCAACGGCGCCCAGCCAATGGGCGCGGTGCTGGTCCAAAAGGCCATTTACGACAGCTTCATGGCCGCCGGTGGTCCAGACTACATGCTCGAATTTGCCCACGGCTACACCTACTCGGCCCACCCAGTGGCCTGCGCGGTCGGCCTGGCCACGCTGGACATCCTGGTGAAAGAAGACATGGTCGGCCGGGTGCGAACCATAGCCCCGCAGTTCGAGGCCGCTGTGCACAGCCTGCGCGGCACCAAGCACGTCACCGACATCCGCAACTACGGCCTGGCCGCAGGCTTCACCATCGCCGCCCACCCCGGCGAACCGGCGCGCCGCCCGTATGAAATCGCCATGGCGATGTGGAAGAAGGGCTTTTACGTGCGCTACGGCGCCGACACCATCCAGCTGGCCCCGCCGTTCGTCATCAGCACGGGCGAAATCGACAGCCTGGTGAACGCACTGGGCGAGACGTTGAACGCGCTGGGTTGATACACCAAACAGGCCACCAGCGTATATAAAACCTGCGCTGGCAGCTATATTTTATGTAGCAATCGTGAAAATCATCAACTACCGCCCAAGGCAAGCGCAGCGAAGCCCGTTCCAGAGATACCGCAGAACCGGCTTTGCCGGGCTGCTGGTATCGCCCCCTGCAAGGGGGTTGGCGAAAACGCGCAGCGTGTAGCCTGGGGGTGTTCAACCAAGCACGCGTCTGAACATATTGATCGCCAGCTGGTAGCCCAGCAGCGCCAGCTCGGCGTCATAGCGCTCGCCCTCGTCGCGCATGAAGGCGTGCACGCCGTTGAACTCGTGCCAGGTGAAGTTGACCGCCTGTTCGGTCAGCTTTTGGTACACCGCCGCCCGGCCTTCGGGCGGAATGTGCGGGTCTTGCTTGCCCCAAACCATTTGCAACTCGCCCCGGATTTCGCCGCTGCGGCCCAGGCTGTCATTGCCGGGCTGGGACGGCACCATGCCCGAATGGATGTCGGTGGCGTAGAAGCAGGACGTGGCCGCAATCGCGGGGTTCAGCGCGGCCCGGTAGGCCAGCCCACCGCCCAGGCAAAAACCCATGGCCCCGATGCGGCCCGAGCAGTCCGGCAGGGTGCGGGCGTAGTCGATGATGGCCTGGGTATCGCTGTCGTGCGCCTCCAAGGTCTTCGCCACCTTGTCCGCATTGCCTTTGTCGCGGCCCGCATCGTCATAGCCCAGCACCGTGCCGATGGGGTTGAGTTCGTGGAACACCTCCGGCACGATGGTGATGAAGCCATGCCCCGCCATGGTCTGCGCGCTGCGCCGGATGGGGCCCGTCTGCTGGAATATCTCGGAATACAGCACCAGGGCCGGGTACTGCTTCGGCGCTGCCGCGCCGGTGCTTTTGGGCCGGTAGACAGTGCAACGCATAAGCCCCGTGGGCGTGGGCAGATCGACTTCGTGGGCTTGGATTTGCACGGCGGGGGCTCCTGGATGGCAAAAATGGGCCAGTGTAGCGGCCTGCTGCGTGTTATGCATGAAATTGGCCACTAGCGCATATTCCACCTGCGTAAAGAGCTATTAATTTAATAGCAAACTTAAACACTCTCCGGCGTCTGTGTGTCCAGTGCCACCACGGCTTGCTGCAGGCCCAGGGCGGGGTTGGCCAGCACGTTCAGCATCATCCCGACCAGCCCCTGGGCCAGTTGCGGCAGGGGGTGCGACAGGGCAGCGTGCAGGTCGCCGCTGCGCAGGCCTTCGCGCGCATGGGGGGTCAGCTCGCGCACCACGCAAATCGGGCGGGTGCCCGGGGTGTCGCGGTAGTGTTCCCGCAGCGCCTGCACCACACCGTCGATGCCGCTGCCCGCGATCAATATGCCCACGATGTCCGGGTGCCGGTGCAGCAGGTCGCGGGTGCCTTCCTCGGCTAATTTATCGCTCTCCAGGGTGAATAGCGGCTCCATCAGCTCGAAGTCTGGTGCGTGTTCGCGCACGAACGAGCGAAAGCTCATCTCGCACACCTCCTGGCATTGGAAGCGGTGGCTGCCGACAAAGGTGACCAGCTTGCCCGGCATGTGCGCCATGTGGGTGATCAGCCAGGCGGCGGTACGGCCCACGCTGCGGTTGTCCAGCCCGGCATAGCCTGCGCGGGCGGGCGTGCTCAGGTCAGAGATCAGCGCAAACACCGGCACACCACGGTTTTTGAGGCGCTCTATTTCGGCCCAGATCAGCGGATGGTCCACCGCCACCAGGGCCACCGCGCTGACCCGTTCACCCATTTCCCGCAGGCGCTGCGCCACCGCCTCGGGCGACAGGTCGTCCATGTAGCCGATCTGTGGCTCGGTGCAGTCCTCGCCGTGCGCCTCGTTGGCCACCGCCAGCGAGGCGCCCAGCGCCTGGTAGAAGGCGGCGTCGGTGCGCTGGAGCAAAAAGCCCAGGGTGTGCCGCACCCGCTTGCCGCGCACCCGCTCGCGGATCACGCCCGCCGCGTGAAAGCCAATGGACTCGGCCACCGCGTGGATGCGCTCGGCCGTGTCACGCCGCACCGGGGCCCGGCCGTTGAGCACCCGGTCCACGGTGGATAGGCTGACGCCCGCAGCCTTGGCCACGTCGGCAATGGTGATTTTGGGAGTGTTTGACATAACTCTTTCAATACTAACCCTAATGAAATGACAGTCTATGACAGTTTTCATTTCATTTGGATATTTTTTTCTAAACATCACTCCCATAATTCTTACCAGAGCGCCACGGCCACCGGCCAGCGCCAACTAGGAGACACAGGTGTTGATGAAAACCCAAGCTGACGGTCTGGTGCTGGAGATGCGCAAGATCACCAAGTCGTTCCCGGGCGTGAAGGCGCTGGACGGCGTGAACCTGCAGGTGCGCACCGGCACCGTGCACGTGCTGGTGGGCGAAAACGGCGCGGGCAAGTCCACGCTGATGAAGATTCTGAGCGGCGAACACGCGGTGGACGGCGGCGAGATCTTCTTCAAGGGCGTGCAGCTGAACCACCAGAACACCCGCGCCGCGCTGGAGCTGGGCATTGCCATGATCCACCAGGAACTGAGCCCGGTGCTGGATATGACGATTGCCGAAAACATCTTCCTGGGCCGCGAGCCAGGCGGCTTCTTCGTAGACTTCCAGCGCATGGACAGCAACACCCAGGCCCTGCTGAACCGCCTGGGCCTGCCCTACCGCGCTGGCCAGAAAATGCGCGAACTCAGCATTGCAGGCATGCAGCTGGTAGAGATTGCCAAGGCCATTTCGCGCGACGCGGCGCTGGTCATCATGGACGAGCCGACCTCGGCCATCAGCGACACCGAGGTGGCGATGCTGTTCCGCCAGGTGGCCGACCTGAAGGCGCACGGCACGGCCATCATCTACATCACCCACAAGATGGACGAGATCTTCCAGATCGCCGACGACATCACCATCATCCGCGACGGCCAGTACGTGGGTTCCGGCCCGGCAGCCAACTACGACAAGAACTCATTGATTGCGCAGATGGTGGGCCGCACCATCTCCAGCATCTTCCCCAAGGAAACCGTGCCCATCGGCGATGTGGCCTTGTCAGTGCGCGGAGCCACCCGCCATGGCGTGTTCAAGGACATCAGCTTTGAGGTGCGCAAGGGCGAAATCGTCGGCCTGGCGGGCCTGATCGGCGCGGGCCGCACCGAGGTGGCGCGCGCCATCTTCGGCCTGGACCGGCTGGACGCGGGCGAGGTCTGGCTGGGCGGCCAGCGCCTCGTACTCAACCAACCCACCGATGCGATTGCCGCTGGCATTGCCATGGTGTCCGAAGACCGCAAGGCCGAAGGCCTGGTGCTGTGCCGCTCGGTACAGGAAAACATTTCGCTGGCCAATCTGGAGAAATTTGCGCCCGGCTTATTCATGGATTTAAAGGCTGAGGCCGAAGACGGTCAAAAAATGCGCAGCATGCTGCAAATCAAAACTGCAGATTTGAATACCGTGGTCGGCACTTTGAGCGGCGGTAACCAGCAAAAAATTGCGATTGCCAAATGGCTGCTGCGTGATTTAAAGGTTTTGATTCTGGACGAACCCACACGCGGTATTGACGTGGGCTCCAAATCCGAAATCCACCGCCTGATGACACAGTTTGCCAAAGAGGGTTTGGCCATCATCATGATTTCATCCGAACTGCCCGAGGTATTGGGGATGAGCGACCGCGTGGTGGTGATGCAGGAAGGTCGGCAAATGGGTGAATTGAACCGCGCCAATGCCACCCAGGAAAACATTATGGCCTTGGCCACCGGAACCCACGCATGAACACCTTAGCAAAAAACCCAACAACAGGTAACACCACCATGTTTTCAAAAATACGCGAAATGGGATTTTCTGAAATCTACAGAAAATACGGAACGATACTAATTTTTACCGGCATATTTATATTGGCATCGTGCCTAAATGAAATATTTTTAACCACCGGCAATTTGACCAATGTATTGCGCCAAGTGGTGGTGGTGAGTTTGCTGGCCTGCGGCGTGACCTTCATCATTATCCTGGGTCATATTGACGTATCCCTGGGTTCGGTAGTAGCACTGACCGGCACCATCGCCGCCAGCGTGATGTCCATGACCGGGAGCATTCCACTGGCAATAGCAGCAGGCATCGGCATGGGCGTGGCTACAGGCTTGCTCAATGGGTATGTCATCACTTACTTCAAGATCCCGTCGTTCATCATGACGCTGGCCATGACCACCGTGGCGCGGGGTGCGATTCTGCTGTACACGGCGGGCGTGCCGGTCGGAAACCTGGGTGACTTCAAGGTGATTGGCCAGGGCGATGTCGGGCCGATCCCTATTTCAGTGCTGATTCTCCTGTTTGTGGTAGTGGTGTCTTGGATATTACTAAACCGTACCAAATTCGGTCGGCATATTTATGCCGTGGGCGGTAATGCCAAGGCTTCATTGGCATCTGGCATCAATACCGACAGCGTGCTGCGCAAGGCCTTTGTATTCAACGGTGTCTTGGCCGCAATTGCCGGGATTGTGCTGATGTCCAGGGTTAATTCCGGCCAACCCGCAGCCGGTGTAGCCTATGAATTTGATGCCATTACCGCCGTGGTGGTAGGCGGTACCAGTTTGATGGGTGGCACCGGAACCATTACCGGCACTATTATTGGTGCGATGATTATCGGCGTCATCAACAACATTTTGAATCTGATGAATGTCAGCTCATATTGGCAACAGATTGTCAAGGGCTTGATTATTGCCGTAGCCGTGATCTTGGATGTCAAAACCAAAACTGGCGGCGCACGCAAAAAGGCTTGAATAACCAACCATTTTATTTAAAGGATATTTATCGCGTAACCCCAACCACCCCCCCGGTATAGAGACAACCGTTGAAAAACAAAAACCATCTTCCAAAAGGAAATTGCACCATGAAAACTTTTATCAAAGCAGCCAAAGCCGCCATCGCCTGCTCCGTCGTTCTGGCCATCATGCCCGGCCCTGCGTTTGCGCAAGCCAAGAAGTTCGTCGTGGGTTACGCCAATCTGGCCGACACCGACGTGTTCACCATGAGCCGCAAGAACGCGTTCATTGAGGCCGTCAAGGCCGACCCCGCCGTCAGCGTGTCGTTTGCCGATGCCAACGGCGACGCCAGCAAACAGCTGGACCAGATCGACAACTTCATCGCCCAGAAGGTCAGCGCCATTGTCATCGTGCCGGTGGACTACCAGGGCATCGTGCCGGGCGTGGAAAAGGCCAACAAGGCCGGCATTCCGGTGATCGCACTGGGCATTGAGTCCGCCGGTGGCAAGTTCACCTTTGTCGGTTCCAAGAACATCGACGCGGGCCGCATGCAAGGCGAATACATGGCCAAGATGCTGCCCAAGAACGCGCAGATCGTGTATTTGCAGGGCGAACCCGGCCTGTACCACTCCAAGGAGCGCCTGGAAGGTTTTACCAAAGCCCTGGCAGGCCGCACGGACGTGAAAATCATCGCCAACCTGCCTGCCAACTACGACCGCGCACAGGGTATGAAGATCACCGAAGACTGGGTGCAGAAGTTCCCCAAGTTTGACGCTCTGATTGCCGCCAACGACCAGATGGCCCTGGGCGCACTGCAGGCGTTGAAGGCCTCGGGCCGCAAGGGCGTGGCGATCTCTGGCATCGACGGTGTCAAGGACGCGCTGGACGCCATCAAGGCAGGCGACATGGCGCAGTCCATCTTCCAAAACGCCAAGGGCCAGGCCCAGGGCGCGTTTGAGGTGGTCGAGATGATCAAAAAGGGCGAACCCGCCCCCAAAGAAAAGCTGATCGCGTTTGAGTCCATCGTCAAAGACAACGTGGACAAGTACTCCAAATAAGCCCCGCGGTGGCAGTGCGCGTGCGCTGCCACCACTTGGCTAAATCTCCTATTGAAAGAACACCATGGAACTCAGAATTGGCGTCATTGGTTGCGGTGCCATTGGCCAAGACCACGCACTGCGCATCCACCGCAAACTCAGCGGAGCCCGCATCGTGGCCCTCAACGACATCAACATGGCCGCAACTCAGGCTTTCAACGAGGCCGCCCAACTGGGTGCCACGGTGTATGAGAACTACCAGAACCTGGTCAACGCGCCCGATGTCGATGCGTTGCTGATCGCCTCCTGGGGCCCGGCCCACGTAGACCAGTTGCTGGCCTGCATTGCCGCAGGCAAGCCTGTGTTTTGCGAGAAGCCCATGACCACCTCCGCCGAAAGCGGCCTACGCGTGGTGCAGGCCGAGGTGGCGGGCGGTAAAAAGCTGGTCCAAGTGGGCTTTATGCGCCGCTTTGACGCTGGCTACCGCGCCCTGAAAAAGACCCTGGACGCGGGCACCATTGGCGATGCCCTGATGGTGCACTGCGCACACCGCAACCCCAGCGTGCCCGAAATGTACGTGGGCGATATGTGCATCACCGACACCTTTGTGCACGAGATCGACGTGCTGCGCTGGCTGCTGGACGACGACTACGTCACCGCCCAGGTGGTGCAGGGCCGCAAGAGCCGCAACTGCCACGACGGCCTGCACGACCCGGTGATGGTGCTGCTGGAAACCCGCAAAGG
>CANFZJ010000147.1 GCA_947451445.1 Comamonadaceae bacterium | reverse complement strand
GTGCGTCTACCAATTTCGCCATCTGGGCCCACGAGTTAAAGTATAACATGGGAAAAACGGCGTTTGGGGCTCGCGGGCTTCAGTGTGTTTAAAAGCAGTGGTTTTTCCCGTGTTGCATCAAGCTCTGCTACCCTTTAGGTCCACCAGAAAGTGAGAATACTTATCAAAACGACCAGCCATACCAGCGGCCTGCTGGACGAGATTGAAGGCACCATCCAGGGACACCGTGATGGACACGGGTTTGTGCTGCGCGATGACGGCGAATCCGACATCTACCTGCCCTCCAATGAAATGCGCGCTGTGCTGCACAAGGACCGGGTCAAGGTGCACATTGTGCGCAGCGACCGCAAAGGCCGTCCCGAAGGCCGGGTGGTGGAAATTGTTGAACGTCCCGCCCAGCCCATCATTGGTCGCCTGCTGCACGAAAGCGGTATCTGGATCGTGGCCCCGGAAGACAAGCGCTACGGCCAGGATGTGCTGATTCCCAAAAGCGCGATCGGCAGCGCCAAAACCGGCCAGGTCGTGGTGGTCGAGCTGACCGAGCCGCCTGCGCTGTTCGGGCAACCCGTAGGGCGGGTGAAAGAAGTGTTGGGTGAGGTAGATGACCCCGGCATGGAAATTGAAATTGCGGTGCGCAAATACGATGTGCCACACGTTTTTTCTGACGCCTGTATCGCACTGGCGCGCACGCTACCCGACAAAGTACGGCCCGCCGACAAAAAGAACCGTGTCGATCTGACCGACGTGCCTCTGGTCACTATCGACGGCGAAGACGCGCGCGACTTTGACGACGCGGTGTACTGCGAACCCGCCAAGGTAGGCCGCGGCAAGGGCTGGCGTTTGCTGGTGGCGATTGCCGATGTCAGCAACTATGTAGAAACGGGTTCCGCGATTGACGTGGACGCCTATGAGCGCGCCACCAGCGTGTACTTCCCGCGCCGCGTCATTCCCATGCTGCCCGAGAAATTGTCCAACGGCCTGTGCTCACTGAACCCGGATGTGGAACGCCTGTGTATGGTGTGTGACATGCTGGTCACGGCCAAGGGCGAGGTACATGCCTACCAGTTCTACCCAGCGGTGATGTTCAGCCATGCCCGCTTTACCTACACCGAAGTGGCGGCGATTCTGGGCAACACCCGTGGCCCCGAGGCGACCCGGCGCAAGGAGCGGGTGGGTGATTTGCTGAACCTGCACGATGTCTACCAGGCTTTGCTGATCGCACGCCAGGTGCGCGGTGCGGTAGATTTTGAAACGACCGAGACGCAAATCGTCTGTGATGAGTCCGGCCGGATCGAGAAAATTATCCCGCGGACCCGTAACGTAGCGCACAAGGTCATTGAAGAGGCCATGTTGGCCGCCAACGTGTGCAGCGCCGATTTCATTGCCCAGGGCAAGCATCCCGGCCTGTTTCGCGTGCACGAAGGCCCGACCCCCGAGAAAATCGAGATTCTGCGCAACTACCTGAAAGCCACCGGCGTGGCCATGACGGTCAGCGACGACCCGAAACCCGGTGAATTCCAAGCCATCGCCGCCGCCACCAAAGACCGGCCCGACGCACAGCAAATCCACTCGATGCTGTTGCGCTCCATGCAGCAGGCGATCTACACCCCTGCCAACGGCGGCCACTTCGGGTTGGCGTTTGATGCGTACACCCATTTCACCAGCCCGATCCGGCGCTACCCCGATCTGCTGGTGCACCGGGTTATTAAAGCCATTCTGGCGCACCGCAAGTACCAGTTGCCGACCCTGCCCACACCGGGCGAGGCGCATGCCAAGCTGGCCAAGCGCCTGAGCAAAAACAGCCACTCCCGCCTGGAAGGCAAAGTCGGCGAGCCCGACCAGAAGCCTAAAAAGGTCAGCCCCGAAACCCTGGCTTGGCAAGCCGCAGGCCTGCATTGCAGTGCCAACGAGCGCCGAGCCGACGAGGCCAGCCGTGACGTGGAAGCCTGGCTCAAGTGCAAGTACATGCGCGAGCATCTGGGTGAAGAGTACGGCGGCATGGTCACTGCTGCCACCGGCTTTGGCATCTTCGTCACGTTGGATGCGATGTATGTTGAAGGCCTGGTGCACATCACCGAGCTGGGCGGTGAATATTTCAAGTTCGACGAAGCCCGCCAGGAGCTGCGCGGTGAACGTACCGGTATCCGCTACGCCATCGGTACCCGGGTGCAGGTGCAGGTCAGCCGCGTCGATCTGGACGGCCGCAAGATCGACTTCCGCCTGATCCGCGAGGGCGAAGAGCTGCTCAACCGTGCCATGAAGGACAAGGGCGTGCAGCGCGATGCGTCCAACCGCTCCGGTGGCGATAGCCCGTCGCCTAAGCGTCAGGGGCGCGACCGTGTGGCCGGTGCGTCCTCACAGGCCGCCCAAAAAGCGCCTGCCAAGGGTGGTGCTGCCAAAAAGAAGACCCCAAAGCCCCGTACCCGGAGATAACCCGCATGGGAACCCACCAAAAAGTCGCCGTCGTCACCGGTGCGGGCAGCGGTATTGGCCGGGCCGTGGCACTGGCGCTGCTGGCCGATGGCTACCGCGTGGCCTTGGCCGGACGGCGTAGTGAGCCGCTGCAGGCGGTGGTGGCCGAGTCTGGCGCGGGTGCGCGGGCGCTGGCCGTGCCCACGGACGTGACCGACCCGGCGGCAGTGCAAGCCTTGTTCGATGCTGCCGTGCAGGCCTTTGGCCGGGTCGACCTGCTGTTCAACAATGCGGGCACGGGTACGCCCCCGGTGTTGCTGGAAGATTTGACGCTGGCCCAGTGGCAAAGCGTGGTGGACGTGAACTTCACCGGCATGTTTTTGTGCATCCAGCAGGCGTTTCGGGTGATGAAGACGCAGACCCCGCGCGGGGGTCGCATTATCAACAACGGCTCCATCAGCAGCAGCACGCCACGGCCCAATTCGATTGCGTACACCGCCACCAAACACGCGGTGCGCGGCATGACTAAAGCGGCCTCGCTGGATGGCCGCAAATACGATATCGCGGTGGGCCAGATCGACATCGGCAACGCCGCCACTACCATGACGCAGCGCATGCAAACCGGCATCTTGCAGCCTAGCGGGGACCTGGTGGTCGAACCGGTGATGGATGTGCAGATCGTCGGCCGGTCGGTGCTCTACATGGACAGCCTGCCGCTGGAGGCGAATGTGCTGTTCCACACCGTGATGGCGACCAAGATGCCGTTTGTGGGCCGGGGCTAGCTTTTAGCCAGCGCACTGGCGGTGAGTGGGCTGCCCGCAGGCCAGTGGTCTGCCGCCAGTCCATGCGCATAGACCGCCTCACAGGCCGCTGCCAGTGCGTACTGGCCCATGGCCAGCCGGGCGCCGACCATGCCTGCCAATACATCACCCGTGCCAGCCGTGGCCAGCCTGGCGTTGCCGGTGGGGTTGATGGACGGTATTTGCAACGGCGCGGCCACCACGGTGCCCGAACCCTTCAACACCACGACACATGCAAAACGCTCGGCCAGTTGCTGTGCTGCACCTAGCCGGTCGGCCTGGATGTGTGCGGTGCTGCAGCCCAGCAGGCGCGCGGCTTCCAGCGGGTGCGGCGTCAGCACCGTAGGCAGGCCCTGGGCTGTGCGGGCACGCAACAGGGCTTGCAGCGTGGTGTCGGTGGCGATGGCGTTCAGCGCATCGGCGTCCAGTACGGCGCGGGCGGCTTCGTTCAACACACGGGGCAGCAGCCCGCGCACGGCCTCGCCGCCACCACAGCCGCACACCACCGACAAGGCATGCAGTTTGAGTCCGCCCGGGGCGCGGAACATCAGCTCGGGCTGTTGTGGGTGGACGCCCAGGCTGCCGCCGTCCAGCAGGCCGACAAACACCCGGCCCGCGCCGCTGTGCAGGGCCGCCGATGCCGCCAGCAAAGCGGCCCCCGCCATGCCCGGCGCACCGCCGATCACCGCCACGTCGCCATAGCTGCCCTTGTGGCTGGCGTGCGTGCGCTGGGCGGGCGGTGTGGTGCCAACCAGCTGGGCGTTGGCGCTGCCGCTGGGCGCTACACCCAGGTCGTCCAGCCAGACCTGGCCTGCTGTGTCCCGCCCATGGCCGGTGAACAGGCCTGGTTTGGCGGTGAGCAGGCAGAGCGTATTTTGTGCATGAATAATGGCGCTGGCGCTTATTCCATCTGCGCTAGATGCTGCAGAATATGTAGCAAAACTACCGGTGTCGGCTTGCAGGCCGGTGGGCAGGTCTACCGCCAGGGTCGGGGCCGCGCTGGCGTTCATGGCCGCAATCCAGGCGGCCATGCTGCCCTGGGGGGCGCGGCTGCTGCCCAGGCCCAGCTGGGCGTCGATGCACAGGTCTTGCGCCCCTAAGCCGCTGGGGGGCACGTCGGCGAAGCGTACGCCGGCAGTGCGGGCGCGGGCCAGGGCGGCCAGGCTGTCGGCGGGGGCGCTGGCCTCCGTGCCGAGCCAGGTCACCACGACGGCCACCCCGCGCAGGTGCAGCTGGGTGGCGGCTTCCAGCCCGTCACCGCCGTTGTTGCCGGGGCCGCAGGCGATCCACACGGTACGGGCATGCGGTGCCAGCGCCATCGCCAGCCGGGCCACGGCCAGCCCGGCACGTTGCAGCAAGGTGTGGGGCGGTAGCTTGTTCAGGGCCGCCTGTTCGATACGGCGGGTCGCAGCGGTGTTGTACAGCGCTTGGGGGTGGCCGGGCGTGATGCGGTGCATGGCCGGATTGTGCCGATTTAGCGCTGCAAGCGCTCGATGCCGAATCCGTCCATGTCCATTTCGGGCGTGCGACCGGCCAATAAATCTGCCGTGGCCCTGGCGCTGCCGCAGGCTTGGGCCCAGCCGCTGCCGCCGTGGCCCAGGTTGAGCCAGATGCCGGGCAGGCCGCTGGCCCCCAGCAGGGGCGCGCCGTCGGGCAGCAGCGGACGGGCGGCTTTCCATTCTTGCGCCGTGCCGTTGTGCTGGGCCGCGCCGGGAAACCAGTCGTGCAGCACTTTGTACAGACTGGCGATGGCAGCGGAGTTTTTGCGGTCCGGGTGGCCGCCGATTTCGGCGCCCCCGGCCACCCGCACGCGCTGGCCCATGCGCACGATGGCGACCCGGTGCTGCGCGTCCAGCACGGCACGGGTCGGGGCGTTCAGCGGTTCGCGGATGTTGGCGGTGATGGAGTAGCCGTACACGGCGGTCAGCGGTAGGCGCAGGCCCAGTGGTTTGAGCAGCGCGGCCGAGGCCAGGCCGGCGCAGACGACCACTGCATCAAACGGCCGGGGTGTACTTTCGTTTGCTATTGAAACCGTAGCTGCTGGTGCAGGTGTAATGTGCGTTACCGTGCTATTTTGTTCAAATTTTGCACCTCGCTGCTGGGCTGCTGCTTTGAGCAACAGGGTGGCTTGGCGGCAGTTGCTGGCCTCGGCGTCGGGCAGGTGGATGGCGCCAAAGAAGCTGGTGTCGGCACACAGTGCGGGCTCGATCTGGCGGGCTGCACCGGTGTCGATTTGGCTGAACGGCAGGCCCGCGTCGCGCAGTGCCTGCAGGCTGGGCGCGGCCAGCCGGGCGTCGCGGACGCTGCGCAGCAGCACCAGGGCGCCGTCGCTGCGGTCGTGCTCCAGCGGCAGCTTGTGGCTGAGTGTGTGCAGCCTCTCGCGGCTGTAGGCCGTCAGGCGCTGCAGCCGGGCGCGCTGGACCAGGGTGGCGCTGGGCTGTTGGGCTTTGCGCCATTGCCACAGCCATGCCAAGTCCGCACAGCTGAGTGGCCAGCGGAGCTGGAATGGGGCCGGGCGGCGGAACAGCGACGGGGTGGCGATTTCGGCCAGGCCCGGCGTGGCCCAGGGCCCGATGAGCCCGGTGTGGGCAAAGCTGGCTTCTTCGGCGGCAGCGCTGCGGCGCTCGAACACGGTGACTTGGTGGCCGTCGGCGGCTAGTTCGTAGGCGGTACAGACGCCGATGGCACCTGCGCCAATGATGGCAATTTTCATGCGGCGTACACCCGCATATTCACAAACAACATGGAAACCTTGATTTATGCAAAAAATGCCGCTAGCGCAGGTGGGGTGTGCGCTGGCAGCTATTGAATTTATAGTGCGGGGCTTACGCAAGTACCTCTGTGTGCCCAGCGGGCGACACAGAGGGGGGCTGCGTAAGTCCTATAGTATTTTCTCGACCTGCAACGCCAGGTTGAGCAGCACATCATCGTGCATGCCTGCGTGCCACAGCATCAGGCCGACAGGCAACTCGTCGGCCGTGTGGCAAGGGATGGAGATGGCGCAGCCGTCCAGCATGTTGACCACGCTGGGGTTGCGCAGCATCAGGCCGTTGGCGTGGAAGAAGGCGTCGTCGCGCTCCAGGCCGGGGGCCAGGTTGGCGATAGGGGGGCTGACGATGGGCACGGTGGGCGACAGCACGGCATCAAAGCCGTGCAGTTGCTCTTCCATTTGGGCGATCCAGGCGGTACGGGCTGCCATCAGGTCCAGGTATTCAAATGCGCGCATTTGGGCGCCGCGCTCAATGCGGGCCAGCACCCGTGGGTCGTAAGTGGACCGGGTGGTGGGGCCGCGTGCCAGCAAGGGGCGGTGCCAGGCGTAGGCCTCTGCCGCAGAGAAGCCGCCAGTGGACTGGATGCGCTGCAGTGTGCGGACTTCGGCCAGGGAAATATCCACCAGCGTGGCCCCGGCGTCGCGCAGACGTTGCAGTGACCGCTCAAACGCCGTCTTCACTGTGTGGTCCAGGTTGTCCAAAAAGCCGCTGTGGGCGATGGCCAGCCGGTAGCTGGACAGAGGGGCGTCGGTCAAGGGCACGCTGCGCTGAGCCAGGATTTCGTGCGCCAGCACCGCGTCACGCACGCTGCGGGTGAGGGCGCACACGCTGTCCAGCGTGCTGGACAGCGGGACAGCACCGGCTGTGGGTACCAGCCGGGCGGTACTTTTGAAACCCACAATACCGTTCAACGCCGCCGGGATGCGGATGGAGCCACCGGTATCCGAGCCCAGGCCAATGAACGCCGCCCCGGTGGCTACCGATACCGCCGCACCGGACGACGAGCCACCCGGCACCCGTGGGAGCAGCCCTACGGTACGCGCCCCGGCGGCCTGGTTGTAGCGCCCATCCCAGGCGGCGGGCGTGCCCCAGTGGGGATTGATGCCGATGCCGGAAAAAGCAAATTCGGTCATGTTGGTACGCCCCAGCAGGGACGCCCCGGCGGCGCGCAGCCGGGCCACGGCCGGGCAGTCGGCAGGGGCGGGGGGCTGCGAGGCCAGCAGGGTAGAGCCCGCTGCGTTGACCTCGCCCGCTACGTCAAACAGGTCTTTGATCGACACGGCCAGCCCGGCTAGGGGGGTGTCGGCGACGCCTGGCTGGGTGGCGCGGGCGCGGGCTGCTTCAAAAGTGGATTTGACAAAGGCGGCATCGCACACGGCAGACTGGGCAATCGCAATCGACTGGCCGATTTCTGCGGAGGCGCTAGATTGCCCGGAACGCAGGTTTTGGCGGGCACTGGTCAGGTCTGTGCGGACGTTCTGGGAGGGCATGCTATACTCCTTGGGTTTTGCTGATCGGTCAAATGGTTTTGACAGATTGGTGGAATAAATCGCAAACCAGCCCATTCAAGGTGCTGCACATTGTTTGAGTACTTCAAAAAATGTTGCAAATCGGGCTGAATTTTAGACGCAACCTTAAGGAAAATTCCATGTCCGTCAACATGCGCGAAATGCTGGAAGCCGGTGTCCATTTTGGCCACCAAACCCGTTTCTGGAACCCCAAGATGGCTCCGTTCATCTT
>CANFZJ010000146.1 GCA_947451445.1 Comamonadaceae bacterium | reverse complement strand
TGATGTCCATGTCTTCCTCTTGCTTGGCCCACAGCGCACTGTTGGTGGCCAGCTTGAGCGAGGGGGATGGCGCACAGCCATAGGCCGAGCCGCGCCCGGTGGTAAAGCAGATGAGGTTGGCGCCGCCCGCCACCTGGCCTGTGGCCGACACCGGGTCGTAGCCCGGGGTGTCCATGTAGACAAAGCCTTTGGCCGTGATGGGCTGGGCGTACTCGTACACGTCCACCATCGGTGTGGTGCCGCCTTTGGCAATCGCGCCTAAAGACTTCTCCAGGATCGTAGTCAGGCCACCGGCCTTGTTGCCCGCCGAGGGGTTGTTGTCCATCTCGGCGTGGTGGCGCTGGCAGTAGTCAGTCCACCACTGCAGGCGGGCTTCGAGCTTGTCGGCCACGGCTTGCGACACGGCGCGCTGCAGCAGCAAGTGTTCGCCGCCATAGATTTCAGGCGTTTCGGACAGCACGGCGGTGCCGCCATGGCGCACCACCAGGTCCACCGCCGCGCCCAGTGCCGGGTTGGCGCTGATGCCGGAGTAGCCGTCCGAGCCGCCGCATTGGAGGCCCACCACCAAGTGGCTGGCGGGTACGGGTTCGCGCTGCACCGCATTCGCATCCGGCAGCAATTGCTTCACCACCGCGATGCCGCGCGCCACGCTCTTGGCCGTGCCGCCGGTGTCCTGGATGCTGAAGGTGACCAGTTTTGCGCCTTCGCGCAGGCCCTCTTGGGCCAGCAGGCCCTGTATCTGGTTGGTCTCGCAGCCCAGGCCGACCACAATGACGGCGGCAAAGTTGGCGTGCCGTGCGTAGCCCGCCAGCGTGCGGCGCAGCACTTGCAGGCCCTCGCCCTCGCTGTCGGTGGCGCAACCGGCGCCGTGGGTCAGGGCCACGATGCCATCTACCTGCGGGAAGGCGGCCAGCGCCTCGGGGTGGATGTCGCGGCGGAAGTGGTCGGCAATGGCGCGCGCCACGGTGGCCGAGCAGTTCACACTGGTCAGCACGCCGATGTAGTTGCGGGTAGCCACGCGGCCGTCGCCTCGCACAATGCCGTCAAAGGTGGCAGGCGTGTCCACATAGGCCACGGGCCGCACGTCACCGCCCACGCTGTGGCCGCGGTCAAAGCGGCTGAAGGCCAGGTTGTGGGTGTGCACATGTTGGCCCGCCGCAATAGCCTGCGTGGCGGTGCCAATGATCTGGTTGTAGCGCCGCACCGGCGCACCAGCGGCGATGGCGCGCACCGCGATCTTGTGGCCCGGCGGCACCAGGCCCGACACGGTGATGCCTTCGGATGCGATGCGGGTGCCGCCCAGAAGCTGCTGCCGGGCGATCACCACGTCATCCGCCGGGTGGATGCGGATGACGGGGTTCATTTCAGCAGTCCCATTTGGTGGGGCAACCACAGCGTAATGGCCGGAATGTAGGTGATGGCGATGAGCGCCACGATCAGCGGCACCAGCCAAGGCAGGATGGCCATGGTGGTGCGCTCTACCGACAGCTTGGAAATACGCGCCAGCACAAACAGCACCATGCCCAGCGGCGGATGCAGCAGCCCGATCATCAGGTTCAGCGTCATGATGATGCCGAACTGGATGGGGTCGATGCCCAGCTTGAGCACGATGGGGATCAGGATGGGCACCAGAATCGTGATGGCGGCAATCGTGTCAATAAAGCAGCCCACAAACAAAATCAACAGGTTGGCCAGCAGCAGAAACACCCATTTGTTGCTGGTGATGGACAAGATCCAGTCGGCCAGGGCTTGCGCCGCCTGCGTGGTGGTGAGCAGCCAGGCAAAGATGGAGGCAGCCGTCACGATAAAGAGCACCGAAGCGGTGGTCTCTATCGTCTCGAACGTAGCCTGTGCCAGGGTGCGAATGGTCATGGAGCGGTAGCGCACCAGGCCCAGGAACAGTGCCCAGATGACGGCGGCCACAGCCGCCTCGGTGGGCGTGAACCAGCCCATGGTCATGCCGCCAATCAAGATCACCGGGGCCATGAGGGCCAACACGGCAGAGAAGTTGAAGCGCCAGTCCAGCAGCAGCAGGGTGACAAAAGCGATGCCGGCGGCAGTGTTGACGGAGACGCCCGCCTTGACCGCCAGCCAAACCGCCATCGGGAAAGCCAGCACTACCAGGATTTCCAGTGTGGCACCGCCCAGGCGGCCCCAGTCAAAGGCCACGTCGCCCCCCCAGCCATTGCGGCGGGCAAAGAAGGACACCGTCGCCATCATCAGCACGGTCATGAACAGGCCCGGCAAGATGCCCGCCACGAACAAAGCGCCGATGGAGACGTTGGCCATCATGCCGTAGATCACAAAAGGCAACGAGGGCGGAATGATGGGCCCCAGCGTGGCCGAGGCGGCGGTCACGCCCACCGAAAACTCGGTGCTGTAACCGTGCTCTTTCATGGCCTTGATCTCGATGGCGCCCAGGCCGGCCGCGTCGGCAATGGCGGTACCGGACATGCCCGAGAAGATCACCGAGCCGATGATGTTGACCTGCCCCAGGCCGCCTTTCATCCAGCCCACCAGGGCCACGGCAAAGTCGTAAATGCGGCTGGTGATGCCGGCAATGTTCATCAGGTTGCCCGCCAGAATGAAAAAAGGCACGGCCAGCAGCGGGAAGGACTCGATACCGGCAATCATGCGCTGCGCCAGCACGATGTCGGGCACGCTGCCCGACACCAGGATGTAGACCAGCGAGCCACCGGCCATGGCCACCGCCACGGGCAGGCCGCACAGCATCAGGCCCAGAAAGGAAACAATCAGAATCAACATGGAAGGGGTCCGTTCAGTCGGTGGAGCCGTCAAAGAAGCCAGGGTTTTGCAACGCAGAGAAACCACGCCGCCAGTTCTCGACCGCCACCTGCACGGCACGCAAAGCCATCAGGGCAAAGCCGGCAAACGCCAGCCAGTACACATGGCTTTTGTTCCAGTTGATGGTGGTCATGGGCTCGTTGTTCACCGCCAGCGCGTAGCGGGCAATCAGCCAGGCGGCATAGCTGTAGAAGGCGAGCGCTGCCACATCCACTGCGGTAGACAGGGCCCGCCCGGCAGGCACAGGCAGGTAGCGGTAGACCAGGTTGACCTGGATGTGCCGCACCCGCCGCACACACATGGACGCGCCAATGAACACCACCGGCATCAGGCAGTACACGGCCAGTTCCTCGGTCCAGGCAAATGAGTCGTTCAGCACGTAGCGGCTGAAGAACTGCAGAAACACCAGACCGGCCATGGTCCAGAAGAAGCCCAGGCAGATCCAGTCTTCGACGCCGTAGACGGAGAGGTCGACCGTGTGCTGGTCGGCCTCCGCGAAGCTGGCGACCAGCGCTTCCGCGCTGGTCTCTGTCGGGTGCGACTCGGCCATGCCACCCTGCACGGGCGGAGCGCTTTGAATCGTCATGGTGCTGCCTTACTTGATGGCCTGGATGCGGTCCCAGTCCGATTTCTGGTAGCCGTATTGCTCAAACGGCACGTTTTTGAGCACGGTTTCGCGGAACTCGGCGGTGTTCACCTCGGTCACGCTCACGCCCTTGCTGCGGAACACGGCGGCCAGCTCACTTTCACGCGCGGCCACTTCCTTGGAGGCCTTGGCGGCGGCTTCCAGCGCCACATCGGTGAAGATTTTCTTGTCGCCGTCCGACAGCTTCTTCCACAGCCCGCCGGCCACCACGGTGTTCAGGTGGTCCACGATGTGGCCGGTCAGCACGATGTGCTTTTGCACTTCGTAGAACTTCTTGGCTTCGATGGTGGTGAGTGGGTTTTCTTGGGCTTCCACGGTGCCGTTTTGCAGCGCCAGGTAAACCTCGGCAAACGCGATGGGCGAGGTGTTGGCACCGCAGGCGCGTGGCATGGCCAGGTAGGCGGGCACATCGGGCACGCGCATCTTCAGGCCCTTCAGGTCGGCGCACTTGGCAATCGGCTTGTTGCTGGTGGTCTGGCGGGTGCCGTAGTAGGTGGTGGCAATGATTTCGTTGCCGCTTTTTTGCTCGTATCCGGCGGTCAGTTCCTTGTAGATGTCGCTGCGGGTATAGGCCAGCAGGTGGTCCACATTGCGGAAGGTGTAGGGGTAGTAGGTCACGCCAATGCGGGGGAATGCCTTGGCCGCAAAGCTGGAGCCCGAGATGATGATGTCCACCGTGCCCAGGCTCAGGCCCTGGTTGATGTCGTTCTCTTTGCCCAACTGGGATGCGGGGTACACATCAATCTGGTAACGGCCGTTGGTGCGCTTCTTGATTTCATCGGCCGCCCAGACGGAGGCGGTGTGGAAGGGCTCGCCGGGTTCGTACACATGGGCCCATTTGAGCTTGGTCTGCGCAAAGGCGGGGGCTGCCAGCACAAGGCCAGCGGCCAGTGCGAGGGTGATGCGTGTGAATGCCATGGTTTTGTCTCCTGTTGTTGTCAATGCGGTGTCAGCCGGACCTCATCCGGGTACGAGCTGCACCTTGGTACTGCGGCCTCTGTCCAAAGCCAGATCGAAGGCCGTCTTCGATTGGCTGATCGGCAACTGGGCGCTGATCAGCGGGCGCACATCGGCCCGTCGGCTGCGGATGGCCTGTACGGCCCAGTCAAATTCGATGTCGGCGCGGAAGGCGCCCACGTAGTCCAGCTCGCGCGACATGATGTCGTTGGCCGGGAATGCAATCTCGGGCGGCAACGTGCCCACCTGCACGATGCGCCCGCCCCGGCGCACCGCCGCCAGGCAGCTGGCCAGTGCAGACGGATGGCCCGCCGCCTCCAGCGCCACATCCACACGGCCCTTCCAGGCCGTGGCGTCCGGCAGGGCCTCGTCGGCGCCCACGGTCAGCGCCATGTCACGCGCCCGCTCGCTGGGGTCGCAGGCAATCACCCGGCCCGCACCCGCCAGGCGCGCGGCAATGACGGACATGCAGCCAATGGTGCCCGCACCGGTGACCAGCACCGTGGCACCCAAAATTTCGCCCGCGCGGCGCACCGCATGCAGGCCCACCGACAAGGGCTCTGCACAGGCAATCTCGCCCAGGCTCACGTCTTCGTCAATGGCGGTGAGCTGGGCCTCGTGCATCACAAAGTGCTCGCGAAAGAAGCCGGGGATGTGCGGGAAGATGGCCGCGCTGCCCAGGAACACCATCTTCTCGCACAGGTTGCTGCGGCCAGCGCGGCAGGCCGGGCACACGCCGCAGGGGTGGGCCGGGTTCACAGCCACCTTCTGGCCTAGCTGCACGCGGGTTACGCCTTCACCCACCGCGTCCACCACGCCCGAAGCCTCGTGCCCTGGCACAAACGGGGCGCGGATGGCAAAGATACCCGCGCGGCCGTGCTGGTAATAGTGCAGGTCGGAGCCGCAGATGCCGCCAGCACCCAGGCGCAGGCGCACCTGGCCGGGGCCGGGCTCTTGGGGGGTCCATTGCTCCACGCTGAGGTTCAGCGGGCCGTTCAGGGTGCAGGCAAGGCTCATGGCGATGGCGTCCAGTAGGTTTAAGCGTCGGCGGGGCTGGTCCAGCCGGCCGAGAAGCGTTCGTGCGAACGGTCCAGGTGGCCGCTCATGGCGGCGCGGGCCATGTCGGGGTCGTGTGCGGCAATGGCCTCAACCACGGCGCGGTGCTCGTCCACGGCCTCTTTCCAGGTGGCTTCGCGCTCGAAGTGCCCGCCCAGGGTGGTAAACAGCGGGCCGTTGCGTTCGTCAAACAGCTGGGTGACGACAGCCTGCAAGGCGCTGTTGTCGCTGGCCTGGGCAATCCGGATGTGGAAGGCGCGGTCGCCGCGGATCGGCAGAGTGCGTGACGCGATGTCGGCCTCCATGTCGCGCAGGGTCTCCAGCAGGTCGGGCACCAGGGTGGCGTCGGTGCTGCGGGCGGCCAGGGCGGCCAGCTCGCATTCGATGAGCTGGCGCGCGCGGATGATTTCCAGCGGGCCGTGCGCGTTGTCCAGCAGGCGCACGCTTTCGCGGCCAATCACCACAATGCCCGAGCCCATGCGCACCTCGATCAGGCCTTCCACCTCCAGCGCGATCAGCGCTTCGCGCACCGACGGGCGGGACACGCCCATCTTGGTGGCCAAGTCACGTTCGGCGGGCAGCTTGGTGCCGATGGCGAACTCGCCGCTCTGGATCAACTGGCGCAGCTGGTCGGCAATCTGGCGGTACAGCCGACGGGGCTCTATGGGCTGGAAGGGCATGCGTAAATTTGGTTAAATTTGGCCAGGAGGTAAATTGGTAAGGCCAGTTGGCCGAATTTTGCACGCAATGCAGCGCTACGCTGCCTAGGGTTTTCCCATGTTGTTGCGCCTGGCGCGCCTCCAATGGCGCGCGGGCCAGAACCACCGGTAGATTCCACGCGCAAAACTACGCCAGGGTCACGCCCATAGGCGGTGGCGGACACCACTACGCGCAGATACAGGTTTTAATGCGATTTTTTAGGTATTAAAACGGCTTTCTTCCGCTTCGAGTGAGACGCCACTGCCCCCATCCCACTCAAGGTCTAGCCCTTGCTTTTTGAAGCAAATCAGCGGGCAGGTGAGAAAGCATGCCCGCCATCAGGAATTCCATAGCAATGAAGTGCTCGGTAGTGCCATAGCCACGGACCTTGGCTTTGGCCGCCTGCAGCAAGGAATTCACAGCCTCCACATAGCCCGTCCAAACGCCGTGAGGATGCCAGCCCAGTGCTGTTTGATCGTCTTGGCCAGCTCCTTCCTCGAACTAGAAAAAGTCCAGGTGACGTCAGCTGCGCTGGCTGTGGTCATGGAGCTTTTGTTCGCCAGCGCCACAGGCTGGGCAGGCTGCACTGTTGGCGCGCCAGACGACGTACAGGTCAATCCGGCTGCGTGCGACATCCAGTGCAACACGCTCAACCTCCCAGGGAACCGTGAGCCCCAGGGCTTGGCAAAACAAGGCTTCTTGCATTTGTGTTTCTTTTTAGAGCTTGCATGTCAACACAATTTTCTTACCCGTGGCGTCCCACCTGAAACGGAAGAGAGCCATGAAATGCAGCCCTTGTGCCTACTGGATAAGCGTAGGCAGCTCCTGTTTTTGATGTAAAAAACAGGAGCATTGTGCTATTGACTCTGGCGCGGCCAGAGCCGGGTGTCGGTGATAGCCCGCACATCCACCCGCAGCGGCAGTATCCCGTCGCGGGCCGAGCGGTCGGCCACGGTTTGCAGGGCGCTGATGTCGGCTTCGCTGACCGGCCGACCGGTCACGGCGGCGCGCGCGGTGATGGTGCGGGCGGCCTCGATGGGTAGGCGCGTGAGCTGGGTGTAGGCCTGGGCATAGGCCTCGGGGTGGGCCAGTGCCCAGTCACCCGCACGGGCCAGGCGGTCCAAAAACTGCTGGATGGCTCTGCGTTTACCGGGGTCGGCCAGGGCCTCTTCGCTGGCGGTAATAAAGCCTAAAGCGGTGTTGATTCCACGCCCGTCGCGCAGGATGCGCCCCCCGTTTTGCAGCGCTACTGCGTAGTACGGGTCAAAAATCGCCCAGGCATCAATCTGTTGGGACGAAAACGCGGTGGACGCATCGGTGGGCAGCACAAACTTGATGGTGACCTCGTCGCGCCGTACCCCGGCCTCTTCCAGCGCGCCGTAGAGCTGGTACTGCGAAATACTGCCGCGCGCCGACGACACCACCACGGTTTTTCCGCGCAAGTCGGCCACGCTGCGCAGCTTTGAGTCGCCCTGCACCACGATACCCAGCGAATCGGCCTTACCAACCCGGGTGGCGACGATCTTCATCGCCGTCTTGCCCACCGCCGCCGCCAACACCGGCAAGTCGCCCGCCATGGCTGTGTCTACCGCGCCACTGCGCTGG